>DASRHD010000298.1:0-3912 GCA_035650695.1 Opitutaceae bacterium | reverse complement strand
GCTGATCTCGACCTGCAGATTTTTTCCCACCGTGTAGGTGATGAAGATCGCGCCACGTTTGACGATGGGAACGCGTTCGCCGGCGGCGAGGGTGCCGCGGTAGATGATTTTGTTGTCCAGCTCCTGCTTGACCTGGACATCGAGCGGGCCGAGGGCGACAAGCGTGACGGTTTGTTCAGGCAACGGCTGGGCGGCGACCATTTCGCCGGTGGTGATGGTGGGGCCGGGCCGCTTCGCGCCGGAGAAAGCGAGCCTCACACCCCAGACGGCGAGAAAAATCGCGACAATGACGGCAACGAAGGCAAAGGCGATTTTCAGCACGACATCGATCGGCACGCCCGGGCTGGGCATGTTGTTGCGGAACGGCTGGGGCAGGCGACGGGGCGGCGGCTGCGCCTCCGGCGCGGATTCTTCCTCGGCCGGGGCGGCGGGCGGCGTCTCGCTCTCGGGACCCGACGCAGCGGAGGCGACGGAAAGGTCCATCCGCCCGTAAATCTCACGGCTGGGCATGCGAGGGCTGCGTGAGTTGGAGCGGCCGAGGGCGTCGAAGTCGGAGGCGATCTTGTCCGCCGGCAGTTTGAGAAAGCCGGCGTAGGTGCGGAGAAAGCCGCGCACGTAGATCTCCGGCAGCTTGAGATCGTACTGATTGCTTTCGAATTTGTGCAGGTAATCGCCGCGAATTTTGGTCGCTTCCGCGGCCTCGCGCAGGGAAATACCCTTGCGCTTGCGCGCTTCCTCGAGGCGTTCGCCTATGGTCTGCATGTTGAAGAGCTAGAAAGAAATTCCCCTGGGGGAAAGAACTAAGTGGCCGGCGGCGCGGCGCGAACCGGAAACGCCTGCGACGAAAATTGGCGGAGAGGGCTCACAATTTGTCCAAATCGGCCAGAATCTCGCGCGGATTGGAGCCGTTTTCCGGGCCGACGAGGCCTTTTTCCTCCATGATCTCCATGATCCGGGCGGCGCGGTTGTAGCCGATGCGCAGCCGGCGCTGGAGCATGGACGTGCTGGCCCGGCGCGAGGTCTTGAGCACGTCGACGGCCTGCTTGAACAGCTCGTCGTCGTCGCCCAGCTCGCCATCGGCGGCGACGTCCCCTTCCTCCTCGGCGTCGGGATCGCGATCGATCTGGGCCTGGACCTCCTGGGCGAACTGCGGCGGGCCGTTTTTCTTCAAAAATTCGACGATGCTGGAAATTTCGTCGTCGAGGACGAGCGAGCCCTGGGCGCGGACGAGGCGCGAGGACCCGGGCGGGGAGAAGAGCATGTCGCCGCGGCCGATCAGCGTGTCGGCGCCCTTGGTGTCGATGATGGTGCGGGAATCGACCTGGGAGGCGACCTGGAAGGCGATGCGGGAGGGAAGGTTGGCCTTGATCACGCCGGTGATGACGTTGACCGACGGCCGCTGGGTGGCGATGATGAGATGGATGCCGGCGGCGCGGGTGAGCTGGGCCAGGCGGGCGATCGAGCTCTCGATTTCCGCCGGCGCGATCATCATCAGGTCGGCAAGCTCGTCGATGATGGCAACGATGTAGGGCAGCCGGTCGGGAATCTCGATCTCGTCGGCACCGACGCCGGTCAGCTGCTGCTGGGCATCGGCGGCGGGAGCGGCGGCCTTCTTGCGGGAGTTGAAGCCGCCGATGTTGCGCACGCCGACCTTGGCGAAGATCTGGTAGCGCTGCTCCATCTCGCCGAGCAGCCACTTCAGGGCGGCGGGAACCTTTTTCGGCTCGGTCACCACCGGGATGAGCATGTGTGGCAGGGTATTGAAGATCTTCAGCTCGACGATCTTCGGATCGACCATGAGGAGGCGGAGGTCCTTCGGGGTCTTGCTGTAGAGGAGGGAGGCGATGATGGAGTTGACGCACACGCTCTTGCCCGAGCCGGTGGCGCCGGCGATGAGCAGGTGGGGCATCTTGGTCAGGTCGGAAATGAGCGGCTTGCCGGAAACGTCGCGGCCGAGGGCGACGGGCAGGTCGGCCTTGAAGCTGGCCCAATCCTCGCTCTCGATGAGTTCGCGCAGGCCCACCGGGGTGGGCGTCTGGTTGGGTACTTCCACGCCGACCGCAGCCTTGCCGGGAATGGGGGCGAGAATGCGCACCGATTGGGCGCGCATGCCGAGAGCGATGTTCTTGTCCAGGCTGGCGATTTTTTCCACGCGGACGCCGGCGGCGGGGATGACCTCGTAGCGGGTGATGACCGGGCCGACATGGATTTCGCCCAGGGTGACATCGACGCCGAACTCGGCGAGAATGCGGAGCAGGTTTTCGGCGTTGCGGGTATGCTCTTCCTCGCTGTTCGCCGCCGAGGGTTTGACCTGCTCCTTGAGGAGCGAGAGCGGCGGAAACTGGTAGTTATCGTCGGCTTGCTGCGGAATGGTTGCCTTGGCTTTTTTGGTTTCCTCCGGTTTGACGATGTTGAGGGCGATCTTGCCGGCGGCGGCGGCGGCGGATTTCTTGTCTTCCTTGGCTTCGGTCTTTTCCGCCGGCTCGGCCTTGTCCGTGGCCTTTTTCTCCTCCTTGGCCTCCGACTTTTCGGCGGCCTTGGCTTCCTCCGTGGCGGGGAAAGGCGCCTTGCTCTGGCCTCCCGGAAACGGCGGATTGGTCTGGCCGGTGCGGGGGAGGGTGAGCTTTTTCGGTGCCGGCGCCGCGGCGGGGGTCGGCCGGATATCGATGGAAAGATTCTTGTCCTTGGCCTTGGCCTCCTTGGACAGGCGCTTGGCCTGGGCGCGATCGGCGCGGTACTTGGTCCGGTCTTCCCGCCACTCATTATAGGAGTGCACGATGTGCTCGATCTCTCCCGCAATGTCGCGGGTGAAGACAAAGAGCATGCTCAGACAGTAGATGGTGGCGAGCATCAGCCCCGAACCGAAGACGCCAAAGACATCCCGCAGCAGGCCATTATAGATAAAATGGCCGAACATCCCGCCGGGGCCGTGGGGAAAGAATTTGGGCGTGGTGAGAAATTTGGTCTGCATCGCCGCCAGCCCGGAAAGCGTGGCGATGCACAGGATCATGGCGGCGATGCGGGTGAAAACCAGCCGCCGGGCGGACCGCAGCGACAGGTAGGCCGACCAGAAAAGAAACAGCGGCACCATCACGGTGCTCACGCCGATCAGGAAAAGCAGCCACCGCGAAGTCTCCGCGCCAAACGCCCCGACCAGGTTTTTGTCGGTCGGATTGGTCGTCATGTAGTGGCTTTGCTCGGGCCGGAAATCGATCAGGGCGACCGTGAGCAGCACGGCGAGCAGGAAGCACACCGCCGCCAGCAGCCAGCGGGGCCGATGGCGGGGTCCGGAAAAATTCGGAGTATTCTTTGGGTTAGAACTCGCAGATTTTGGCATTGGAAGTGATACCAAGAGAGCCCAAGGTGGATTCCACGCCAAGGGGTTTTGCGGTCAAACGTAATTTGTCCTGCAATTATCACAAATCTTTGAAACCTGTTCATGTACGAACCGATTCGTTTTCAACCGCTCTATTTTGAACGCGTATGGGGCGGCCGTGCCCTTGAGGCCGCCTTGGGGCGCCGTCTGCCGTCCGGTCGTCCGATCGGCGAAAGCTGGGATATCGTCGACCGCCCGGAAGCCCAGTCCATCGTCCGGAACGGAACCTGGTCCGGCCTGACTCTCCGCGCCGCGCTTGCACAGCATGCCGCCGACATCATGGGCCCGGGCTGGCCGGCGGAGCGCCGCTTTCCCCTGCTGGTGAAATGGCTCGACTGTCGCGAGCGCCTCAGCCTGCAGGTCCATCCGCCGGCCGCCGTTGCCACCGAGCTCGGTGGCGAGGCGAAGACGGAAAACTGGTTCATTGCCGAGACCGCTCCGGGCGCCCACCTCATCGTGGGTTTACGGCCGGACGTGAACCGCGATCGGTTCGAAGCCGCGCTCGCGGACGGCACCGTCGAGCAATGCGTGCAGCG
>DASRHD010000297.1:0-10361 GCA_035650695.1 Opitutaceae bacterium | reverse complement strand
GGCCGAGGTTGGAAAGGGCGTTGATCTGCCATTCCATGCCTTCCTTCTGATCGAGAAACCACCAGGCGGTGCCGAATTGAATTTTGCCGGCGAGCGAGCCGTCCTGGAAGTTGCCGATCATCGTGCCGAAGACATAATTGTCGGCCGGGTTCACGTTGTAGAGGATGGTCCGGGGCAGCTTCTCTTCAGATTCGAGTTGATTGAGGTAGCGCGAGAGTCCGCGCGCCTGCGGGAAATCGCCGATTGAATCCACCCCGGCATCGGCGCCCAAGCGCTTGAGCAACCGGCTGTTGTTGTTGCGCAGCGCGCCGAGATGCAGCTGCTTGGTCCAGCCGCGCTCGGCGTCGAGCCGGCCGAAAAACAGCATCATGAACCAGGCGAACTTCGCCGCCTGCTCCGGCGTGGCGGCGGTGCCGCCGCGAGCCCGGGCGAAAATCTCCGCCGCCTCGCGCTCGGTGCAATCCGTGTCCGGGATGCATTCCATGCCATGGTCGGAAAGCCGTCCGCCCATGGAATGGAAGAAATCGTGGCGCTTCTTCAGCGCGGTGAGGAAGGAGGCAAAGTCGCGGAGGTCGACATTGGCGCGGCTGGCGAGCTGCTCGCACCAGGGATTGAAAGACGCCGGACTGCCCACGCCGAGCGCCTTGTCGGGCCGGAACGCCGGATAAACCTTCGTCGCCAGCTTGCTCTTCTTGATCGTGGCGTGGTGCGCGAGGTCGTCGACCGGATCGTCGGTGGTGCAGACGACCGTAACCTTGAATTTTTTCAGGATGCCGTGGACGGACAGCTCCGGCTTGGCCAACTTGGCATTGGCCAGCTTCCAAATTTTGGGCGCGTTCGCCTCGTTGATCATCAGGTCGATGCCGAAATAGCGGCGCAGCTCAAGATGCGACCAGTGGTTGAGTGGATTGCGCTGGGTCTGCGGAACCGTGCGGGCATAGGCGAGAAACTTGTCGTAATCGCTCGTCTGCCCTCCGGTGATGAGGTCCTCCGGCACGCCGTTGGAACGCATCGCCCGCCACTTGTAATGGTCGCCCGCCAGCCAGATCTGAAAAAGGTTTTCAAACTGGCGGTTCGCGGCGATCTGGTCGGGCGGAAGATGACAATGGTAGTCGAAAATGGGCTGGTCGGCGGCATGATCGAAATAGAGCGTGCGGGCCCACTTGGTGTTAAGGAGGAAGTCTTCGGGGAGGAACGTTTTGGCGGCGGGCATGGAAAAATCAATGATAGGCCTGCCCGTCCGCGGCGCGAGCCAAAATCATGGTAGGCATTGACCGGATGGCGGGGCCAAACGGCGGTAGTCGCAGCCACACGACAAGATCATTCGCGGCTGAACCACGCGGCGGTTCGGCGGCGCGGCGGACGGAGGTCAGGTTTTTGGTCCGCCCTGGGCCAGGTTGCGCGCGCGCAGGCGCAGGCCGTTCAGCCGGATGAAGCCGGTGGCATCGCTTTGATTGTACCAGCTTTTCACGCCTTCCATCGAAGCGACATTCAGATCGTAGAGCGAATACTTCGATTTGCGGCCGCAGGTGATGATATTGCCCTTGTAGAGCTTGAGACGGACGGTGCCGGAGACATGCTTCTGGCTTTCGTCCACCAGCGCCTGCAGGGCTTCGCGCTCGGGAGCAAACCAGAATCCATAATAAACCAGCTCGGCGTATTTCGGAATGAGCGAATCGCGCAGGTGCTGGACCTCGCGGTCAAGGGTGAGCGACTCGATCTGTTTGTGGGCGTGCATCAGGATGGTGCCGCCGGGCGTTTCGTAGACGCCGCGCGACTTCATGCCGACAAAGCGGTTTTCCACCAGGTCGACCCGGCCGATGCCGTGCTTGCCGCCAAGTTTGTTCAGGGTCTTGAGCACGCCGGCGGGAGAGAGCTTTTTTCCGTTCACCGCCACGCAGTCGCCCTTGGCAAAATCGAGTTCGACGTATTCGGCGCGGTTCGGCGCGTCTTCCGGCGCGACCGAAAGCTTGAACATGTCCTTGTTCTCCTTCGTCGTCGGATCGAACCAGGGATCCTCGAGGATGCCGGCCTCGTAGGAAATGTGCAGGAGGTTGCGATCCATCGAATACGGTTTTTTCAGCGAAGCCGTGACCGGAATCCGATGCTCCTGGCAATAGGCGATCATCTCGGCCCGGCCGGGAAATTTTTCCCGGAAGGCGTCGATCTTCCACGGCGCGACAATGGCGAGCCGCGGCGCGAGCGCCATGTAGGTCAGCTCGAAGCGGCACTGGTCGTTGCCCTTGCCGGTCGCGCCATGCGCGACGGTGTCGGCCTTCTCCTTTTTTGCGATATCGATCTGCGCCTTGGCGATGAGCGGGCGGGCGATCGAGGTGCCGAGGTAGTACTGGCCCTCGTAAACCGCGTTGGCCCGGATCATCGGATAGATGAAATCGCGGGCGAACTCCTCAACCAGATCGAGCGTATAGTGCTTCGCGGCCCCGGTTTTCTTTGCCTTTTCCGGCAATCCGCGCAGCTCCTCCTCCTGGCCGATGTCGGCGGCAAAAGTGATGATCTCCGCCTCATAGGTTTCACGGAGCCATTTGACGATGACGGAGGTGTCCAAGCCACCCGAGTAAGCGAGCACGATTTTCATGGGAAAGGGAAACGATTCTTAGCCACAAAAGGCACAGAAAGCTGCAAAAAAAACAACCCTTGGCGGCCAGCCCGCCTGCCTTGCGGCTTTTGTGCCTTCTGCGGCTATCACTTCCGCGCGGATTCGGCGAGCACGGCGAGGATGGCCTTCTGCACGTGGAGGCGGTTTTCCGCCTGGTCGAAAATGATAGAACGCGGGTTGTCCAGCACCTCCTGGGCGACCTCCTCGCCCGGGTGGGCGGGCAGGCAGTGCATGAACAGCGCATCCGGTTTGGCCGCGGCGAAAAGCTTTCCCGTCACCGCATAAGGCCGCATCTGCGCGTGGCGGCGGGCCGCCTCGGTCTCGTGCCCCATGCTCGCCCAGACATCGGTGTAGACGACGTCCGCGCCCTGCACCGCCTCGAACGGATCGGTGGTGAAATCGTAGGCATGGGCAAAGCCCTTCTCCTTGAGCAGGGCGTTGATTTTCGCGCCGGGCTCATGGCCCTTCGGGCCGGCGAGCGAGATCTTCATGCCGAAGTGCGCCGCGCCGAGGATCCAGGAATTGGCCATGTTGAACGAGGTATCGCCGATGAAGGCGATCTTCCGCCCGCGCAGCGCGGCGAAGAGATCGCCGCCCGGCGGTGCCCAGCGCTCGGCCGCCGTGAAGGCATCGGTGTAAATCTGGCAGGGGTGGAGGAAGTCGGTCAGGGCATTGATCACCGGCACGCTGCCGTGCCCGGCCAACTCGACCACCTCGGCATGGTCGAAGGTGCGCACGATTAGACCGTGAACGAAGCGCGAGAGCACCCGGGCGGTGTCGGCCACCGATTCGCTCCGGCCGAGCTGGATGTCATTCTTGTTGAGAAAAAGCGGATGGGCACCGAGTTCGTGCAGGCCGACTTCGAACGAAACGCGCGTCCGTGTGCTCGATTTGGAGAAAATCATCGCCCAGGTCTGGCCGGCAAGAACCGGAGACGGCCGGCCACGCTCCTGCTTGAAGCGACGCGCGCGCGCAAAAATCTCCGCGACCTCGTGCGGCGGGAAGTCAGTTTCCTGGAGAAAATGCTTCATGGAAAACGGTCAGAATAAACCGTTTTGTCCCTCGCGCACGAGTGAAAAAATGCGCCAAAATGTTACGCTTTTGCGGTCAGGACACTGCGGAAGATCTCGACCGACCGCGCCAGTTCGTCAGCCGTGGCGACGAGCGGCGGAAGCAGGCGGATGACATTGTTGCCCGAGGCGACGGCGAGCAGGCCTTTTTCGCGGAGCGCGGCCAGGCATGGCGCAATTTCACCGGTCAGTTGCACGCCGACCAGGAAACCCTGGCCGCGCACATCCTTGACCCGCGCGGGAAAGTCCGCCGTGAGTTTTTGCAAAGCCGTGATCCACGGCTCGCTCACCTTCGCGACGTGCTCGACGAGTTTTTCCCGTTCGATCACGTCGAGCACGGCCAGGGCCGCTGCGCAGGCCAGTGGCGTGCCGCCAAAGGTCGTGCCATGCGAGCCGGGATGAAACAGTTCGGCGGCGTTTTCGCGGACCCAGACCGCGCCGATAGGGAAGCCGCCGCCCAGCCCCTTGGCCATGCCGATGGCGTCGGGCAGGACGCCGGCATGCTCGAAGGCAAAAAACTTCCCGGTGCGCCCGATGCCGCACTGCACTTCGTCGATCATCAGCAGCAGCTTGTGCCGGTCACAAAGCGCGCGCAGGCCGACCAAAAAATCCGTCGTGCAGGGATTGATGCCGCTCTCGCCCTGGATCGTCTCGATGAAAATCGCGGCGGTTTCGCCGTCGATCAGGTCGGCGAAGCTCTGCAAATTGTTCAGCTCGCCGAAAGCGAAGCCGGGCACGAGCGGCCGGAAGCCTTTTTGAATTTTTTCCTGCGGGGTGGCGCTCATGCCGCCGAAGGTCCGGCCGTGAAAGGCGTTTTTTGCGCAGATGACCTTGTAGCACTTGCCTTCCGCGCCGCCGGCCTTTTGCACGCCGTGCAACCGGGCAAGTTTGATCAGGCCTTCGTTGGCTTCGGCGCCGCTGTTGCAGAAAAACACCCGGCCCGGGCCGGCCCGCCGCACCAGCCGCCGCGCCAGCTCGGCCTGATTGGGGTTGCGGAAAAGATTGCTGACGTGAATCAGCTCGCCGGCCTGCCGCTGCACCGCCGCCACCCATTGCGGATGGCAATGGCCGAGCGCGCTCACCGCGATGCCCGAGGTGAAATCGAGGTAGGCATTGCCCTGGTCGTCCCACACCTGCGCGCCGCGTCCGCGCACGAGCGTGAGGCTGGCCCGGGCGTAATTCTTCAGCACAAACGCGTCGTAAAGGTCGGCGGTGCTGGTGCGGACGATGGTGGGATCGCTCATGGTTGTGGTTCGAAACGTGGAAGGCGGATTTGAACCGAAATCTCTCAATCCGCAACCGCCAACCGGCGCGGCTCAGCCCTGGACAATTTCCGTCCCGATGCCTTTGTCGGTGAAAATTTCCAGCAGCAGGCTGTGCGGCAGGCGGCCGTCGATGAAGTGTACGCGCTGCACGCCCTCGGAGAGCGCGCGGATGGCGCTGCCGACTTTCGGGCGCATGCCCTTGTCGATGATGCCCTTTTTCTTCAAATCGTCGACCTGGCTGATCTTGAGCGTGGAAATAAGCGAGGCGGGGTCGGCGGGATTGGCGAGGAGGCCGGGCACGTCGCTCATGTAGACGAGGCGGCGGGCACGCAGGGCGCTGGCCACGCGGCCGGCGACGAGGTCGGCGTTCACATTATAGGATTTGCCGTCGTAGCCTTCCGCCACCGGCGAAATCACCGGAACAAAGCCGTCGGCGATTTCCTTTTTGATCAACTTCACCTTCACCTCAGTGACTTCGCCGACGTAGCCGAGATCGACCGGGTTGCCGTCGTCGTCGGTCGTGAGCTTCTGGCAGACAAGCACGGTATCGCCGGGGAGTCCCTTGGGCTTGGCCTTGGCTGTGGCGATGGCCTCGCACACGTCCTTGTTCACCACCTCGTCGAGGGTTTTCTTCACCAACGCGATCGTGGCCTCGTCGGTCACCCGCAGGCCGTTGACAAAATTCGCCTTCAGGCCGGACGACTCCATCGCCCGGGTGATGGCCTTGCCGCCGCCATGGACGACGACGACGTTGATGCCGACGGCGGCGAAAAATGCGATGTCGTAGGCGACCCGCGCCCGGATGGCCGGATCGGGATCGTCCATAAAGCTTCCTCCGTATTTCACAACAAAGGTCGAGCCGTGAAAATCCTGAATGTATGGCAGGGCCTCGAGCAGCACCTTCGCCTTGGCGGTGACATCAGCGACGTCCATGGTCCGTCAGTAAGCGCGGCGGGCGGCCGCGGAAAGAAAACAAGACTGGGGAAAAATGCTCACGTGGAATAGGCGAACAAAACTTGTAACGCACTCGCGGCAACTTTTTCCACAAAATTTTTTTGCCGGCATCCCGTGTCACGGTTCCGTCACGCAAAAATCTACTTCACTCCGCGCGCCATCACGCCCACTTCTCGTGCGTGTCCAGAACCCAACTCGTCTTTTCCTCGCGCGCGGAGCACCGCGCCTGGCTGGCCGGCCAGGCGGCGCTGCCCGCCGGCTTTCGCGTTGGCACGGCGCGTTTCGAGTTCACGCCGCGCGAAGCGCCGAAACCGGCGAAAATGGCGCTCACCCTTATTGCGCTGGACCGGCCCACGCCGGATTTCGCCGCCGTCTTCACCCGTAATGCCTTTCCCGGCGCGCCGGTCCTCGTCGGCCGCCGTCGGCTGGGAGAGCCGGCGCTCGGCGCGATCATCGTCAACAACAAGATTTCCAACGTCTGCGCACCGGGCGGCGTGGACGCGGCCGAACGCGTCTGCGCCGAGACCGCGCGGCTGCTTGGGTTCGCCCCGGCGGCCATCCTGCCCAGCTCAACCGGCGTGATCGGCTGGAGTCTCCCCGTCGAGGCCATGCTCGCCGCGCTGCCACAGGCCGCGGCCGCCCTCGCACCCCACTCGATTATGTCGGCGGCCGAGGGCATCGTCACCACCGACCTTTATCCCAAAATCCGGCGCGCCGAAGTTGGGTGCGGCAGCATTGTCGGCATTGCCAAGGGGGCGGGCATGATCGAGCCCAACCTCGCGACCATGCTGGTCTACCTGCTGACCGATCTGCCGGTGCCGCGCGCCGATTTGCGCGTCATGCTCCCGCGCGCGATCGAGACAAGCTTCAACACCATCAGTATCGACAGCGATACCAGCACCTCCGACACCGTTGTCCTGCTTTCGTCGGGCAAAGTGCCCTGCGCGGACCGCGCCGCCTTCGAACAGGCGCTCACCGCGGTCTGCCGCGACCTGGCCGAGGACGTTGTGCGCAACGGCGAGGGCGTACGGCATGTCATCCGCGTCAACGTGCGCCGGGCGCCGGACGCCGTCGTGGCGCGCGCGCTGGGCAAGGCGGTGGTCAACGCGCCGCTCTTCAAGTGCGCGGTGGCGGGCAACGACCCGAATGTCGGCCGGCTGGTCCAGGCCATTGGCAAATTCGTCGGCGCGCAGGCGCCGGCGCTGGATCTGTCCCGGCTGCGCCTGCAGATGGGTGGCATCGAAATTTTTGCGAACGGCGTGTTTCAACTGAATCCGGAAAAAGAAAAAATGCTCACGGCGCATTTGCGCGCGGCCGAACTCTACGCCAGCGCGCCGCCGAAGAATGGCGTGTTCACGCCGCCGGTCGATTTTCCGCCGCACGAGCGCTGCGTGGAGATCGAGGTCGACCTCGCGCTCGGCGCTGCCGAAGCCACCATCCTCGGCGGCGACCTCACCCACGAATACGTCAGCGAAAACGCGGACTACCGGAGCTGAACGGAATCAATTAGGCCGGCATGGGCCGCCTCCGGTCGCTTATTAGGCAAATTTTTCGTTTTCCTTCAGGAGTTCACCATCCTGCACATGCCAGGAGAGCGCGTGGTGTTGCAGACCGCCAAATTCGATGAGCAGCTGTCCGGCATCGCCGCGCCCCACGGCCATGCGCCGGCCTAACGGCATGCCCAGCACCGACATCGGCTCGAAGTCTGTCCACAAGCTATCGGCAACCAATAGGTCCATGCGCGCCCTAAGACTAGAGCTGGAGTGCGCAGGAATCAATCACTGCAGGAACAGCCCGGGACGTTCACCGGGAACTTATCATTTGCTCGGGCTAGGAATCCAAACGGTTGATTGGATGATTCCGCGCAGATCATCGACCGACATTTGAAACCTTGGAACGTTACCGTTGACCACTGGAACACCCTGCCGGCTAATCCTGGAATGCAGGCGCGGATTAAATATGAACACGATGATTTCCGACTCTTTGATAATCGGTCCATCGAATTCCGATCCCACAGCCGGCGCCGCTCCTACTTTTGGGTCGTGTCTCCAAACGGCTTCAATGTAATAATGCGTCTCGCCGGCGACCTCCCGCGATTGAAGGAGATATACTTCCGAGGCATAAAGTATGGATTCCTCGTTGGGTAGAGGTTGGGCGGCGGGTGGAGCAGCGCGGAGGAAACCTGCGATGAACAGAGTGACCAAACCGGAGGCGATGTATTTGATGAAACGGTTCATAAGATAGATTTTATCGAACATTATTAGGATAAGTCGTGTTATTGCTGCCGGTCGCTACCAAAACCGAACATTTTTCCCTACCCTCGCCCAGTTCAAGGCGAAGATGCAGCCAAATCAGGCCGATGCCACCAAAGGCGAACAGCGAGCTCCACGAGGCCATGGGCTGTGTGCAGAAGAGCGAGCGGGGAGCGGACTCAGCCGGCCGAAGGAGCCCGAACCAGGCACGAACTGAGTTGATGAGAGGAAGCTTGCCGAAGCATTATTCGGCCAAACTAGCACCGTCAAAACCCATCGTTCATTGAAGCCCTTGGCTGAGAGGAACGTTCAAATGCAGTGGCTAAATCTTTTGGAAAAAAGGAGCCATGTCATGCTGAGCGCAGCCAGCCGCGCCGGCTCAGCGATTCACATGGATGACCTTGGCGGGGGGGAAGCCGTTGAAATAGGTCGCGGAGGCGTGGCTGTAGGCGCCGATGTTGACGCTGTAGACAAAATCGTCGCGCTCCAGGTCGGGCAGGTTTTCCGCCATCGAGACCACGTCGAGCGCGTCGCAGGTCGGCCCGAAAACCGAGCTGATCTGCGCGGGGCCTTTTTTGAACGCCTTGATCGGGTACTTGCAGTGGTCGAAAATGACGCCGGAGTAGGTGTGATAAACGCCGTCGTTGATGTAATAGCTGGTCTTGCCGTCGCGCACGGCCTTGCCGATGACCTTGGACACGGCGATGCCGGCGGACGCGACGAGAAAGCGGCCCGGCTCGGCCAGGATCTGGACGTTTTTCGGGAAAAGGCGGTCGAGCTCGGTGTTGATAACCCTGGCCAGCTCGCGGAACGGCTTGACCGACGAATCGTAGGGGGCAGGGAAGCCGCCGCCGATGTCGAGCAGGTTCATCTTGGTGTAGCCGCGGTCGGCCGCTTCCTTGTAAACGGAGGCGGAGAGGGCGATCGCCTGGACGTAATTCTCGAAGTTGGTCGTCTGGCTGCCGACGTGGAAGCTGATGCCTTCCACGGTCAGGCCGGCCTTGTCGGCGGCGAGGATGAGGTCGACCGCCTCGCCCGGCGAGGCGCCAAACTTGGAGGAGAGCTCGACCATCGCGCCGGTGTTGGGTACCTTGAGGCGGAGGACGAGGCCGGCGTTCGGCGCGTGCTTTTTGATTTTCTGGATTTCCTCGAAATTGTCGAAGGTGACGAGCGGCTTGTACTGGTTCAGTTCCTCCAGCGTCTCGGTCGGCTTGGTCGGATTGGCGTAGATGATCTTGTCCCAGATCCAGTCCTGCCGCTCCTTGGCCGGCATCTTCTCGATGTTCTGGTGCACAATCATGAACTCCGGCATCGAGGCGACGTCGAAGCTCGCGCCTTCCTCGAACAGCGTGTGGACGATGGCGGGATCGGGATTGGCCTTGACCGCGAAATAAATCTGCACACGTGGCAGGTAGCGCCGGAACTGGCGGTAGTTTTTGCGCAATTCGTCGTGGTCGATGACGAACAGCGGCGTGCCGTTTTCCTTCGCCAGTTTTTTTAGCTTAGCCAGCGGAATCATGGTGCGAGGAGCGGCGGTTCAGGTTTGGTGAAGGACTCGCGGCTTCAGCAGCCGCCTTCCTTGACGAGGAAGTTCTTGAACTGCCACGGGTCCTTCAGGTCAAGGTCGGGCTTGTTGTAGCCCTTGAAGGCGGTGGGATAATCCTTCAGCGGCGTCCAGTCGGAGGATTTGGAAATCCAGCGGCCGAGGTATGGCTTGGAGATATCGAGAACGTAATCGTGCGGCAGCTCGTCGGGCACGAGGACGCCCTGCTCGGGATTTTCGATCATCCACATGGTGGCGGCGATGACGGAGATGGCGACCTGCATGGTGGTGGCGTTCTGGTGCGGGACGAGGCGGCGGGATTCCTCGATGCTCAGGTCGCTGCCGATCCACCAGGAATTGTAGGCATGGCCCATGAGCAGCGCGCCGAGGATGTCGGCGCCGCTGGTGATCTCGTCATTCATGATGCGCAGCTTCGGCTGGAGTTCGTAATTGCGGCCGCGCAACTCGTGCAGCGAGATGATGGCGTTGTCGCACGGGCAATAGGCGTAATGCATCGTCGGACGATAAACCGCCTTGCCGTTTTTCCAGACGGTGAGCTTGTCGGAAATGGTGAAGGATTCGCCGTGGCGGACGACCATGCCGTGGATGGTGTAGTCCGGCACCCAGGAACGGACCCAGGTGTTGATGCCCATGCGGGCG
>DASRHD010000296.1:0-5495 GCA_035650695.1 Opitutaceae bacterium | reverse complement strand
GACGTCGCCGCCTCCGAGTTCTACGTCGCCGAAAAGAAGCGCTATGTCTTCAAGAAATCCGACGGCCGCGTCCTCACCGGCGACCAGATGGTCGCTTTCTACAAGGACCTGGTGAAGAAATATCCCATCATCTCGATCGAGGATGGCTGCGCCGAAAACGACTGGGACACCTGGAAAAAGCTCACCGACGCGCTCGGCGACAAAGTCCAGCTCGTCGGCGACGACCTCTTCGTCACCAACACCGAGTTCCTCAAGCGAGGCATCGATACCGGCACGGCCAACTCGATTCTGGTCAAGGTCAACCAGATCGGTTCGCTCACCGAGACCCTCGACGCCGTCGAGATGGCCAAGGAGGCGGGTTACACCGCCGTCATTTCGCATCGCTCCGGCGAAACCGAGGACGTGACCATCGCCGACATCGCCGTCGCGACCAACGCCGGCCAGATCAAGACCGGTTCGCTCTGCCGCACCGACCGCGTGGCGAAGTATAATCAGCTCCTCCGCATCGAGGAGGAACTCGGTAAGAGCGCGATCTACGGCGGAAAACTGTAAGCGTTTTAAAATCCGGCGCGACTCCGCTCGCGCTGCTTCAAGGCCGGGCCGCACGCCCGGCCTTTTTCATGCCCGCCGGAAACAATTGCCCAATCAGCCCTGCCTGCTATTTCTACGATTTCACCGGCTATTTTAAGGCGTCGAAAGAGTTTATGCTAAAGGACAGAAAGGAAGATCGAGATCGTGGGAGAATATCTTTTACCTCTCACGAAAGTTCAGTGAAGACCCCGCGTTTAAGACGCCGGATGACCTCAAATCGTTTTTCGAAGATGAGAAGCATCTACCAGATTGAAAAAGAGACGAACCAGTCGCCAGCAACGTGGATCCACGTGATGGAACATCGACGTCGAGACTACCTTAATCGACACCGGAACCGAACAAACTTACGGAAAGTGGCACCATGAAAAAGGGCTATTGGGTGGTGGCGTACCGATCGATTTCGGATGAATCGGCCTTGAAGGCTTATGCGGCATTGGCCGCGCCGGCGGTTCAATCCTTCGGCGGACGCTATCTGGTCAGAACCAGCGACCGGATTCAGGCTCATGATGCCGGATTTAACATGCGAACGATCGTGGTCGAATTCGACAGCTATGAGATCGCACTGAAGGCTCACGTCAGCGACGCCTACCAAAAGGCGTTGCAGGTCCTCGGCGCCGGCGCGGAACGCGACTTCCGCATCGTTGAAGGGGTGTAGATCAAAGGCGGGGGTGATGGCGGTATTCTCAACCCGCTTGTCACGATCAAATGAAAGAGCCCAACCCCGGCAGGCCGAACGCGGACCGCCCGGAGCCTTGAGCTTGTCGAAACGGCTCAGGGCTTAAGCCACGCTTGTTTTTGCGTGGGTCAGCTTTGACGTTTGGCACAAAAAATCGTTGGATGATTTTCCCACAGAATGAAGACGTTCATCATTGTGCCGTTATTTTTCATCCTCTCGCCCGCCCAGGGAGCCCCGGCGTTGCTGACTTTGTCCCATTTCGAAGGGTCTATTTACATCGCCGAGGACTCGTATTACTCGAAAGAAAACTCGGTGGTATATGTCGGACCAGAACAGGTGACCGTCATTGGTGCGACGTGGACTCCTGAGACGGCCAGACTTCTTGCCGAAGAAATCAGAAAGGTCACAGACAAGCCGATTCGCGAAGTCATCAATACCAATTACCATCCAGACCGTGCCGGAGGAAACGCCTACTGGAAAAGCATCGGCTGTTCGATTGTCTCCACGCAGCTGACTCACGACCTTCTCAAGCGTGATTGGGCCAGCATGGTGGAGTGGACTCGCCGCAGTATTCCAAGTTACCCGCGCGTGGAACCAGTCCTTCCGACCCTGATTTTCCCAGGTGACTTTGAGCTGCAAGACGGCCGGATCAAAGCGTTTTTTCTTGGCCCCTCGCATACACCGGACGGCATCTTCGTCTACTTCCCTGTTGAAAAGGTATTGTACGGTGGCTGCATCCTCAAAGAGCAGCTTGGCAATCTAACCTTCGCCAATCTGGAAGAGTATCCATTAACGCTCCAAAAACTAAAACGTCGGAACCTCGACATAAAAACAATCGTTGCCGGCCATGGGTCGGCACGGCATGGACCAGAATTGATCGATCGGTATTTGGAACTTCTGAAGAACAATTCGGATCGGGCGAACAAGCAGCCACCATCAACGGCAGGGGCTGCCGCACCTTCTGCTCGCGCCGGATACGTGCAACCATCTACGATAGCGTCTTCGTAAAATGACCATTGACGGCATCATTGCGCTTCCCAGCAATTACAGCGTGCCCGAGACGATAGACCGCCTGGCTTCGACCGTGACCGGCAAGTAAGCCACGACCATGGAAAAGTCGGCCCAAATTAGTCGCAACGGCCGGATTATCCGCGCGCTCCACCGAACCCGCACCGCCACGCTTTCCGTCGCCGCCGTGAATCTGCTGGCGGTTTTGGTCGGCATTGGCATGGCCCATTCCGGCAGTGCGCTCGCACTGCGTTACCGCGACAAAATTGTCGCCAAAGCCCTCCAGCAGGATCCTGCCGCTGTTTCCAACCGACAGGGCCACAAACTCGCCGCTGCCGGAAAGGATTTTTCACGAAACCTCCTGATCGGCGCCGTGCCCATGACCGTCACCGGACTGACGATCGTCTCGCCTTACGGATTCAGCGCCTTCCGTGGCTGGGTGGGCGGAATCGTTTCGGTGGACCACAACCACGAGAGCCGGTTTCGCACCTGGCGGAAGGCCGTTTACTTCATCGTCACGCTGATTCTGCAGCTGATTCCGTACTCGCTGGCCGGAGGCGCCGGCGTGCAGCTGGGATGGTCCTATTTTCGTCCCGGTGATTATCGCGGCGGAGAAAAAATCGGCGGATATCCAAAGGAAGCGCTCCGGGATGTCGTTCGCGTTTACGCCCTGATCATTCCTCTGTTCCTGATCGCCTCACTTTGGGAGTTCCTTTGTCCCTGGAATTGAATAGGGAAAAGCCATGAAAAAACCAAGTCTACTGGCGGTGATGGCCTGCCTCGCCGCGCTGCCGGCCATCGCACAGTCTGACATAAAGCCGCTCGATGCCGTTGTCGGGCACGTGTTCATGAAATTGTCCGAGAATTACCTGGTCTCGGGCAAGACCCTCGACGTTCCCACGCTGTGGATAAACGCCGAGCTGGGGCAGGTAAATGAGCCGGTTGCGAAAAATGTCCCGGCCTTTCGCACCAAGACCGAGTTGGTGCCGACCGATTCCGGCCTGGTCATCCGCTTTTACGGTCCGCAGGAGGAAGGCATGACGCAAAAGGTCTGGCGTTCATTTCACGACAAGGACGCGCGCCAGTTCGAGACCACCGCCGCACTTTCGGACAAGCAATTCGTGGGCATCACAGGAAGTTACGGAAAAGATTTTGATCCGGAGGTCATCGACAAGTTGTTCTTCCCGCCGGCCAAGAAGCCCGAGTAAGGCCGGACCGCAGATCTGTTAATCCGATGCCGTCGCAAGCGATACCGCCGATTATCTCGCCGCCTCCGTTGCCGAAAAGTTCCCGCTCCTGGTGGCAGCGCAATGGCAAATGGGCCATTCCCGCCGTCTGCATCGGCGCCGTGGTTTTTTTCGCCGGCTTCATGGCGTTGATCGTATCCGCGGTCTTCGGCTTTATGAAATCGTCCGATGCCTACAAGCAGGCTTTGGCTCGGGCCTCGGCCAATCCTGCGGTAGTCCGCGCGCTGGGCTCGCCGGTCGAAGCCGGGTTGTTTGTTTCCGGGAAAATTGAGGTTAACGGCCCAACCGGCCGGGCCGAGCTGGCCATTCCTCTCGCCGGCCCCAAAGGCAAAGCCATGCTTTATGTCGCGGCGGAGAAATCCGCCGGTGAATGGCGGTATTCGACGCTTTTTGTCCGGCTGCACGCCACCGGTGAGAAAATTGACCTTCTCGATAAGCCGGTTCCGCAGCCGGCACCCGCCGGCGGCTCATCCTATTTTTGATCCGCGGCCATGAATGATGATACGCTGAAAATCATCGGCCTCGCAGGCATCGTTGCCTGTCTGCTTGCCGGCGGCCTGGCAATTTTCCGCCAGTTGAAGCCGGCAATCGTGATCAACAGTCTGATCGCATCTGCCCTGCTTCTCCTCTGCGTTCCCTACCTCATCGCCTGGGCGCACAACCCCGCGGCCTTTGTCCAACATTACGGCGTCGGCGCGACCCAGCAACTTCGGTATCTCGGCATCGAAACCGGCCTGGCGTTGATCGCCATCGCTGCCGGCGGGATGGCTTGGAAGCGCTGGCCTCCGCTTTTCTGGCCGGCCTGGATCGCCAACCTTCCCGCCATCGCCCTCGTCGCTTACTTCGCGTTCTGGTTCCACATTTTTTGAGCGCGGCGATCAACCTCCGGTTTTTTCGCCGTCGTCAAAAAATTCCTGCAATGCCTCGAGCAATTCGTCCTTCGGGCGGCTCTTGAGCAGAAAACCCGCCGCCCCGCGACGCTGGCATTCCATCACGGTTTCACGATCATGTTGCGAAGTCACGATGATGACTGTGGCATCCGGATCGGTTCCGGTGATCTGGCTCAGCGTGTCCAGGCCGGTTTGGCCCGGCATGTTGAGGTCGAGCAGGACAATATCGGTCGGCTCCTGCGCGTAAATCATCGCTCCGTCCGCGCCGTTCGCCGCCTCGCGGATGTCGCCTGCGCCGGCCGCTTCCAACAGGGTCCGGAGAAACAGACGCACATGCGCCTCGTCATCGATGATGAGCGCAGACGGAGACTGGACCATGGACCGGTTTTTAAACCAAGTACGGCCTTACTTCAAGCCGCGAACCGGGCAAGGCCTCTCACCTTTTTTGGCGTAAAACGCCGCGGCTCACGCGCCGTCATTCCGCCTGCAGAATATAGCCGCGCAGGTATTCGCTCTCCGGCATGGTCACGAGCACGGGATGGTCGGGCGGCTGGTGACAGAATTCGAGCACGCGCACCTTGCGCTTCGCATCCGCCGCCGCCGCCGAAAGTACGTCGCGCAGGTCGGCGTCCTGCATGTGATGCGAGCAACTGTAGGTGGCGAGCACGCCGCCGGGCGCAAGGCGCTGCAGCGCGCGGAGATTGATTTCCTTGTAACCGCGCAGCGCGCCGGCCATCGCGCCCTTTGATTTCGCGAACGGCGGCGGATCGAGGATGATCAGGTCCCACGACGGCTCGGTCCCGCGCGCCGGATCGTTGAACCAGTCGAAGACGTTGGTCGCGGCGAATTCCGCACGCAGGCCGTTGCGCTCGGCATTGCGCCGCGCCGCCGCGATCGCGTCCTCCGCGCTGTCGAGCCCGAGCACCTGGGTCGCGCCCGCCCGCGCCGCCTGCAGCGCGAACGGTCCCTGGTTGCAAAACGCGTCGAGCACCCGCTTGCCGGCGCTATACGCCGCCACCACCGTGTGCTGCCGGCGCTGGTCGAGATAAAAGCCCGTCTTCTGCCCGCTCTGCAAATCGAGCC
>DASRHD010000295.1:0-4501 GCA_035650695.1 Opitutaceae bacterium | reverse complement strand
CACCTTCTCCATCGTGGGGCAGATGCCGATCGGCGAGGTGATCCTTGCCCTCATTTTCCCCTGGGTTCTGGTCAAGACGGTCAAGCGCCACGGCTGGCCGGGCCGGATCCAGCAGCTTGCGTGGTTCAAGCTTCTTCTTCTCCTGCTCGGGTTGATGGCGCTCGGATATGTCGCCAGCGATCTTTACCGCAACACGCCGAGCGACAACCTGGAGCGCGGCTGGGCGCGCGTGGCTTTTCTCGGAATAGATCTGGTCGCGATCCCGTACCTGATCGATCGCTCCTGGGGGCGGTTGCAGATTTTCCTGCTCGCGCTGTACCTGGGCGACGCGGTCAACGCCTTGATCGGTGGCCTTCCCTTTGAGGATTGGTGGAAGTTTGGCCTCGGTCAGGTCGCCGCCGCGCTCGTCTTGTTCGCCTTTGCCGGCCGCGGCCGGATGCTGCAGATTGCCGCCGCCCTGGGAATGGCGGGGCTCAGTTTCCTCTTCGGCGCCCGCAGCCTGGGCGGAATCTGCCTGCTCACGGCCGGTCTGTTTGGAGTGCATTACGCGCGCGGAATTTTGCGGCCGATTGCCCTCTTCGCCTCGCTCGGCACCGCGATTGCGCTCCTGGTGGCGGCGAACTCGATCATCCTCAGCCATCAGGAGCACGAAGGCTCCAATGTCGAAAGGCGGAGCATGCTGGAAACGGCTGGCGATGCCTTCGTGAGCTCGCCCTTCATCGGGCAGGGATCGTGGTTCATCGCCACCCGGAAGCTGGCCGAGCTCGAGGCCAATCGCGCCTATCGCGATCCCAGATTCCGCCACTACACGCCGGAGGAGGCCCGGGCGATTGCCATTCACTCGCAAATTCTGGTGGCGCTGGCGGAAGGCGGCATCCTCGGCGGGGCCTTTTTCCTCGGCTACGCCGCCCTCCTGCTGAAATCGCTCGGCACGCTGCTGCGGCATTCCGTGCCGTTCGTCGCCCTGTCGGCCTACATTGTCTTCACCGGTTTTTGGAACCTCCTCATGAGCCCGTTTTCCGGGGTGGCCCGGGTCGAGATCGTTTTGATCGTCTGCAATTGCCTCCTGCTCATCCTGCAGCGCCAGGGCGAGCTGGCGGATGTTTACCGTGAATAGGCGGCTTCTTTTTGTCGGCGTGAGCACGATGCAGCATCACGCCGGTCAGCATAAACTCTACTTTCTGGCCGACGCACTGGGCCGGCGGGGCTGGCCCACGACCGTGCTCGTGCCCGATTTCGAGGAGAACCGCGTCTTCCTCCGGGACCGGCCCTGGATCGAGGCGCTGTTTTACCCGCACGGCAACGGGCTGACCGATGCCTGGCAGAAATCGCGCGTTCTGCGCGAGGACCGCTGGTCCGCCATCTGGCTCGTCGGCGTCGGCTTGCGGAGCTTTTTGTATCGAGGAAATAAATACAAACACATTCCCCTGATCAAGGATTTCGACGAATTTCCCTCCATGATGAGCCATCTCGGGCGGTGGCGGCGGCTGTACCTGCGGGCGATCGAGCGGGCGATGATCGCGCAGGCGGACGGCTTCACCTGTGCCTCGGCCTTGATCGAGGGGCTTATCCGCCGCCAGCGGCCCGGACTCGCCGGCAGGCTCTGTCGGCTGGCCGTGGCCATCAGCGAGGACGAGCATCGCGTCGATCCCGCGGTGGTGGCGCGGCTCCGGCGCGCCGACGCCGGCCGGCCGACCTTGCTTTACGTGGGCTCGATGAACCGGTTTTATGAGGAGCAAATCGACGAGCTTATCGGGCTGGCGCGGGTGCTGCATTGCCGGGGCCTCCCGGCGCGCGTGCGCCTGCTCGGCGGCGGCCCCGAGCTGGACCATTTCAAGGACAGGGCCGCGCGGGCCGGGCTGGGCGGGGCGATCGAGTTTGCCGGACACATCCCGCGGGAGGAATTGGCCTCGCACATGGACGCCGCCCAGGTGCTGATCTTTCCTTTCCCCGCCAATCCCTTCAACCTTTCGCGCTGTCCGACCAAGGCATATCATTACGCGGCGGCAAACCGGCCGGTGGTGACCAACCGGGTGGGGGAGGTCGCGGCCCTTTTTGGCGAAAAAGCATGGTATTATCCGGAACGCGACGTCGAAGCCTTTGCCGATTGCTGCCTCAACGCGCTGGCGCAAGGGGCGGCTTTCGATAACGGGATTCCCTTTGCGGGGCTGACCTGGAAGTCGCGGGCCGGGCAGTTTTCGCAGTGGCTTTTGCGGCACGGATGGCTGCCGGAGGGGGCGCCGATGGAAGCGGAACCGGCGGGAGCCGGCCGGGCGGCCGGCGGCTAAGGCCTGCCCGCCGCCGCTCAGCTCCGGCGGACCATTCCGCCGACGAAGGAGCTCAGGTTCCGAAACGTTTCCACCGGAGCGCGCAGCGCGGAAAATGCGATGAACTGGGCGCGGCTGGCGTGTCGCAGGCGCGGGAGCAAAAGCGTCATTCCATAAAAGCCCAGCCACTGGGCGCTGGCGATGCTGACCGCCGCCCCGATCGCGCCATAGCGCGGCACCAGATTTGCCGCCAGCGTGATTTGAATGGCGGCGGTGCAGGCCACGGTGGGCAGATCGAGGATGGCCTGCCCCCGGCTGACGAAAAATTGGGACCGGGCCACGGCGGGATAAACGACCGGACCGGCCCAGAAGAGGATGACCAGGACCCGGGCCGAAGGCGTGTAAGCGGCGCCGAACAGCCAGGGGATGACAAAGGGAGCGGTCGCGGAAACGGCCAAGGCGGCGCCGATGCCGACGAGCAGGCTGGCATTGGCGTAGCTTTGGGCGGCGCGGGCATATCGGGACGGGTCGGATTGCTGCATCGCGACGATGCGCGGCAGCAAGACCGCCGCGACGATCGTGGAAATGGCCCACCACACCTCCGTGATGCGCAGCGCAGCGTTGAGATAGCCAGCCTCGGCGTCGGTCGCGGCAAAATTGTGCACCACCAGCACCATCGTTCGGTCGGCGGACGAGGCCATGATCACCATGAGCACGAACGGCCATCCTTCGCGAAACCAGGCGGCCAATTGCGCCGGATCGAAGGAATAGGACAATTCGCGGCCATGGAGCTGGCGCAGGAGCAGAAAAACCGCCGCATAGGTGGCGATCCATTCGACCAACGCCATGACGGCAAACGCGAGCACACCGGCGTTGGCGAAAATAAGAATCAGGCGGCAGATCAGCGCCGTGGTCCAGACGGCGTTCCGCGTCCAGACCAGCGGGCGGGTCTGGCCGGAGCTTTCAAACCATATTTCACAGGAAAAGAAGGCCTGCGGCAGCGCCATCCACAGCACGATGAGCGTGAGGCGGCGGGTTTCCGCGTCATCCACCATCTGCCCGGCGAGCGCGGTGAGGCCCAGGGCGACGGCGAAGGCGAGCGCCAAACTCAAGGCGATGCTCGTGCCGAGAATTTTTCCCGCCTTTTCCGGACGCGCGGCGATGTCGCGCCGGATCATCCGATCGAAGCCGAGCATCACCGCGTCTTTCGCCAGGGTCGACAGACCGATCGCGGCGCCGTAGCGGCCATACTGGTCTGGGCCGAGGTGCCGGGCGATAAGCACGCCCATGCCCACGCCTCCCACCGCTTTCACCGTGCGTTCCGCGACCAGCCAGAAGACGTTCTGGGCCGCCTTGGCGCGGGGCGGTGCCTGGGACGGTACGGGAATGGCGAGGCCGTCGCTCATGCGTGGAGGCCGGCGGAACACGCCGGCATGGACGCCATCCCCTTGCTCGATTCGAAGACGGAACGGTAAAACACCTCGAGCCGCGCGATATGGACCTGCTCCGTCATGGGCTCTTGCCAATAGCGGCGGTAGGCTTCTGTTCCCAAGCGCGCAACCAGCGTGTCGTCGGCCAGCGCCGCCAGCTGGACGGCGAGATCCTCGGCCGAATTGTGCTTAAAGAGGAGCCCGTTCTCCCCTGGGCGGACCAATTCCTCCGCCGCGGTTCCCCGGGAGGCGACGACGGGAATTCCGCGGGCGAGCGCTTCCGCCGCGGACAGTCCGAATGTCTCCCTAAAGAGCGAAGGGAAGACGAGCGCGCGGGCCTGCCCGAGTTCCTCGATCACCCGGTCCGGCCCGACCCAGCCTGTGAAGGTGGCCTGGGGGCAAAGCCGTCGCAGCTCCGGTTCCAACGGCCCCGTCCCGCAGAAAACGGCGGGAACACCCAGACGCGCCGCCGCCCGGGCGAACAAGTGTGGCCCTTTGTAGGATTCAAACCGCCCGGTGAACACGAGGGCGCGGTTCCGCGCCACCGCCACGGGCGGCTGCCGCTCCACCGCCACGATATTGGGAATCACTTCGATCCGGGCGGCGGCGGGGAGGTCGCGGCGGGCGAGGGAGGCGCAGGTATTCGACACCGCAACATAGGCGGTCAGCCGCGAGGGGATCCGGGCGATTCGATTCTGCATCCAGGTCCGCGCCACCCGCCACACCTTGTGGAGGCGACGCCTCGAGTCGCAGTGACAGGCGAGGCAGGAGCGGCTCAGCGCCCGGCGCTCGCAAATTTCGGCG
>DASRHD010000294.1:0-2014 GCA_035650695.1 Opitutaceae bacterium | reverse complement strand
GGGACCGAGCGTGACGTTGCCGATATCGCGGATGAGGACCGGGACGCCCGACGGGCTGGCCGCGAGCGCGATGTTTTCGAGGTCGGCGGTGGAGCGCGCATAACCGCGGCCGCGCACCATGTACTCGCGGCCGGTGAATTCCACCAAGCGCCCACCGACGTCGTTATTGCCGCCACGCACGGCAGCAACGACTTTCGAAATGGGAATGCCGTAGGCGGCGAGGCGGTTGGGGTCGACGTTGACCTGATACTGGCGCACGAAACCGCCAAGGGGCGCCACCTCTGCGACTCCCGGCACCGCCTGAAGGTGATAGCGGAGGTACCAATCCTGGACGGAGCGCAGGTCGGCCAGGTTGTGGCGGCCGTCATCGACCAGGGCGTATTGAAAGACCCAGCCGACGCCGGTGGCATCGGGGCCGAGCTCGGTTTTCACATCCTGCGGCAGACGGCCTTGAATCTTGGAGAGGTATTCGAGGGTTCGCGAGCGGGCCCAATAGATGTCGGTGCCTTCGTCGAAAATGATGTAGACGTAGGAGTAACCGAAGTCGGAGAAGCCGCGGACGTCTTTGACCTTGGGCGCACCGAGCATGGCGCTGACGATGGGGTACGTGACCTGGTCTTCGATGATGTCGGGGCTGCGGTCCCAGCGGGAATAGATGATGACCTGGGTGTCGCTGAGGTCGGGGATGGCATCGAGCGGAATGTTCTGGAGCGCCCACCAGCCGGCGAGCGCGGCGGCCGCGACGAACAAGAAAACCAGGAAGCGGTTGCGCGCGGAGAACTCAATGATGGCGTTGATCATGAGCGGGCTCCAAGGGGCGGGCCTTTCGGCCGGCTGGACCCGCTGGAAAGCGGGTCCGCAGGCTCAAAGCCTGCCGCGCAAAGCTGCGGAGCCGCCACCAAAATAGAAGGCTCAGTGGGCTGCATGGTCATGAGAGGGGCCCTCCTGCATGGCGGCTTTTAACTGGGTCTCGGAATCGATGAGGAAGTTGCCGGAAGTGACGATGCGGTCACCGGGCTGGAGGCCGCTCAGGATTTCGATTCGACCGCCGGTTTGGGCGCCGATCTTGACTGGACGCGGCTCGAAATAACCGTTGCCGCGGTCGACGAAGATCGTCTGCTTGTCGCCCGAGTTCAGGACGGCGGATTGCGGCACCATCAGGCGGCGCGCGCCTCCGGTCTGTAGTTCGACCTGGCCGTACATATCCGGTTTCAGCGCGAAGCCCGGATTCTCAAACCGAATCCGCACCTTGAGGGTGCGAGTAGCGGGATCGACCTGCGGCAAAATGTAGCTGACCCGGCCATGAAAGACGCGGCCGGGCAGGTAGTCGAGCGTCAACGTGGCGGGTTGGCCGAGGCGGACGTTCGCTGCCTCGTATTCGAAGACATCGGCGATCACCCAGACCGTGGAGAGGTCGGCCACGGTGTAGAGCACGGTGTCGGCGTTGACGCGCTGCTTGGCGAATGCATTGCGCTCCATGACGAAGCCGGAAATGGGCGCATCGAGCGTGAGGTTTTTGAGGGTCTCGCCAGTGCGGCCGATTTGATCGATCTGGGCGTCGCTGATGTCCCACAACTCGAGGCGCTTTTTCGCGGCGGCCACCAGGTTTTCGGTGCTGCCGAGCATCTCGTGGACGGGATTGTCGTGCATCTGATGCTGCGCTTTGATGGCGAGCAGATATTCCTGCTGGGTGGCGAGCGCTTCGGGGCTATAGAGGGTGAGCAGCGGATCGCCCTTCTTCACCAGCTTTCCGGTGAAATCGACGAAGACCTGATCGATCCAACCTTCCAGCTTGGCCTGCACTTTGGCGATGCGGGTTTCGTCCAGTGTGACGCGAGCCGCGGCGCGAACGGAATCCCTGGTGGTTTCGTACGCCGCGGTTCCGTACTCGACGCCGATGAGCTGCTGTTTTTCGGGCGTGATCTGCACGGTGCCCGGCGGCAGTGACCGATTCTCGTATTGGCTCTGCTCGCCTTGGTAAACGGGCACCAGTTTCATGCCGCAATCGGGGGCG
>DASRHD010000293.1:0-8339 GCA_035650695.1 Opitutaceae bacterium | reverse complement strand
CGGGATTACGCTGGAAGTGGGGGCGAGGATGACAAAAAACCAGGCCCCCGCAAAGCCGAGCGCCGGTTGCCGCCGCCCCGCCCAAATCAAGCCGGCGAGGACCGCCCCGACGGCCAGCGCATAAGGTATAGCCTCGCCGGCGTGCTCAATCAGGTCTGGCCCATAATAAAGCACGAGGGGGTGAGGCCAGAACGCCCGTTCCAGATAAAGCGTGACCGATCGAAGTGAAGTCAAAGCGTAGATCCAGCCGTTCACTCCCTGCCCAAAGCCCACATGACGGTGCCCCACCCCGGCGACTGCCCACGCCAGCGGCAGCCAGGTTGCGGCCAGTCCGAGATAATAGCGCCTGCGTCGAAGCCAGGACTGGCGAAATGATTCGCTGATAAATATCCGGTCGTACAAAATCACCGCCACTGGCGCGGTGATGATGATTTCCTTGGTTGCAACTCCGAGCAGGCACGCCGCGACTGAAAAAATCTGCCAACCGGCGGGCGCGGGCGACGACGCGCTGCGGAGAAAGCCATAAAGCGTCAGCAAATAAAACAGCGCCATGAGCGATTCGGCCCGCTGCGAAATGTAGGTCACCGACTCGGTCTGGAGCGGATGCAGCAGCCAGATTAAGCTGGCCGCCAGCGCCAGCAGCGCCGCGTCGGGGCCGAACCGGTCCTTCAAGCGCGGGGTCAAAAACGTCCGCCGCAAGCTGGCGAACAAGACGAGCCCGGCGAGGATATGAATGAACAGATTGACGGCATGGTAGCCGCCAACCTCCTCCCCGCCCACCGCATAATTGAGGGCGAATGTCAGATTGAGCAGCGGCCGACCGCCGGTGGTGGCGGCGAGCGGCGGCGTCAAGGCCGTACCCAGATGCCGGATCGTCGGATTGTCGATGATTGCGATTTGATCATCGAGAATAAACGGCCCGGAAAAACTATTGCGGTAGGCCAGTCCGGCCGCGAGCGTGAGCAGGACGGCCGCCACCCAGGCCGGCCAACCGACCAGGCGGGTTCCGGCCTTTGCCCACGGCGAACCCCCGGCCGCTTTCTCGGCGGCGATGCGGGCGCGGCTGGCTTTGGACATGGAGAAATTTCAATTTGCCGGTCGCACCGCCGCAACAAGCATTAAACGCCTGATTAATCTTTCCCCGGGCAGGACGGTGCCGCGCTGCGACGATAAAGGCTGATTTTTTTGCCAAATTGCGCATTTTTTACGCCGAATGAAACCGATCTTCGTCATTCTAATAATGCTCGCCATGATCACTGCCCGCTCAGCTGCCACGCCTGCGTCCGGAGCCTCGCCCTCGGTGAGGCTGATGACGCTCGATCCCGGCCATTTTCATGCCGGTCTGCTGCAGAAGACAATGTACCCGCAAATCGATCCGACGGTCTATGTTTATGCGCCGGACGGGGAGGATGTCCTGGAGCATCTCAAGCGGGTCAGCAGCTACAATCACCGCGCGGATAAGCCGACCGACTGGCGGGAGGTGATTTACACCGGTCCTGATTACTTTGAGCGCATGTTAAGGGAAAAGCCCGGCAACGTCGTGGTGATCTCAGGCAACAATCTCCACAAGGCTGAATATATCCGGAAGTGCATTGACGCCGGGCTGAACGTTTTTGGCGACAAGCCGCTGGCGATCAATCCCGCCGATTTCGACCAATTGAAGCAGGCCTTTGCCGCCGCCCACGCCAGGGGTGTCCTGCTGTACGACATCATGACCGAGCGGTCCGAAATCACGACCATACTGCAGCGGGAGTTTTCCCAGATGCCGGAAATCTTCGGCAAGCTCGAGACCGGCACGGCGCAAAGCCCGGCGGTGATCATGGAGAGCGTTCATTTTTATTATAAATTCGTCTCCGGCTCGGTCCTGAAGCGGCCGGCCTGGTTTTTCGACGTCGCCCAGCAGGGCGAAGGCATGGTCGACGTGGGCACGCACCTCGTCGATCTGGTGCAGTGGGAATGTTTTCCCGACCAGGTGATTGATTACACCAGGGACGTCAAAGTCCTCTCCGCCCGCCACTGGCCCACCCTGCTGACTGCCGAGGAATTCAACACCGTGACCGGGCTGAGCGCCTTTCCGGACTTTCTGAAAAGCCATGTGCAGGATTCCATCCTGAGCGATTACGCCAACGGCGAGATCAACTACGTGGTCAAAGGCATCCACGCCCAAATCACGGAAAAATGGGATTACAAGGCGCCGGAGGATTCCGGCGACACGCATTTTTCCCTTCTCCGCGGCAGCAAGTGCAGCCTGGTGATTCTGCAGCGGGCGGAACAGAATTATAAACCGACGCTTTATCTCGAGCCGGGCAACGGAACGAACCGGGCCGCCTGGGCCAAGGCACTCGCCGCTGGCCTCGCCTCGATCCAGGCAAAGTATCCGGGCGTGGAGCTGAAAGAGCTGCCGAGCGGTTCCTGGCAGGTCGTGATTCCGGCGAAATACGATGTCGGCCATGAAGCGCACTTCGCGCAGGTGACGGAGCGGTTTCTGCAATATCTCACCGCCGGCCGGCTGCCCGACTGGGAGGAGCCGGGGATGCTGGCAAAATATTACATCACGACCCAGGCGCTCGAGCTGGCGAGAAAAAGCCCCTGACGCATTGAACGCCAGGGGCGGAGGCTCTTCGCCTATGGCGCGCGGGAAAAACCCTGCGCGCCCGGACGAACCTTAAAACCAGCCTTACGGGGCGAGGAAGGTGAACTTGTCGGCGGAGAGCTGTTCCCCGCTCGAGGCTGAATTCTTCCCCGTCACCGTCAGCTTGACCGAATGCGTGCCGGCCGAGTTGAAGGTCACCGTACCGAAGTTGGTGGTCGGATAAGTCTGGCCGGCGGAATACTGGTCGAGCGTCGGTCCGAGGTTATTGCCGTCGATCGAGAGCTGGAGGATGCCGCGGCCGGCATTTCCCTTCCATTCCATCTGCAGCTGGTAGGTGCCGGCGCTCACGCTGGGAATGGCGAAGGTGATGGAGTCGCCCACGCTGTTGCCGGCGAGTTCGACCCACTTGCCGCCGCTGGAGTTGGTATCGGTCTGAACCGATGTAGTCGCACCGCTGCCGATGAAGCTCAGGTTTTCCGCCTCAAATGAGACAGTGGTTCCGCCAGTGGTGGTGGTGATGGTGTAGATCTGACTGGTCACCGCGCTATCGATGAAGCCGCTTTCAAAGGCAATGGCCTGCAAGGTCGTCGGACTGCTGGTATTGCTGATGCTCACCGGCCCGGAATAAATCGTGCCATTGGTCTCGCTTGGGGTGCTGCCGTCGGTGGTATAGCGGATCGTGGCGCCGCTAGACGAGGTAATCGTTACCATCTGTGCACTGGAATAAGTGCCACCCGGCGGGCTAAAGGTCGGAGCTGTCGGATTGCCTTCCCCGACCGGAGTGAAGGTGAACTTGTCGATGGAGATCTCGTAGCCGCTCGAAGCCGAATTCTTCCCCACGACCGTCAGCCGGATGGTGTGGCCGCCGGCCGCAGCGAAGGTGACATTGCCGAAGCTGGTGGTGTGATATGTCTGACCAGCCGAATACTGATCGAGGGGCGGCCCGACGTTGGTGCCGTCGATCGAGAGTTGAAGGATGCCGCGGTTATTGAGGCCCTTCCACGACATCTGCAGTGTGTAGGTGGCGGCCGGAATGGCCGGAATGGTGAAGTCGATGTGGTCGCCGACGCTGTTGCCGAACAGCGCCACCCACTTGCCGCCACTCATATTGGCATCGCTCTGCACACTGGCGGTCGCGCCGCTCGGCGTATAAGTGAGGTTTTCCGCTTCAAAGGAAATGGGTGATCCGCCGCCGGTCGTGATGGTGTAAACACCGCTGGTCACGACGCTGTCGATCATGCCGCTTTGAAAAGCGATGGCCTGCAGTGTGGTCGGGCTGGCGGTGTTGCTGATGCTCACCGGACCGGAATAGATCGTGCCGTTGGTTTCGCTTGGCGTGCTTCCATCCGTGGTGTAACGGATGGTGGCGCCGGGGGTCCCCGTGTTGATGGCGACGGATTGCGCGCTGCTGTAGGTGCCGGGTGGCGGATTAAAGGTGGGTGCGGCGACCTGTGTCTGGGTGGTGATGAAGTAGCTGGCGGACGAGACGGTGCTGTCGGCAAAGCCGCTCTCATAGGCGATGGCCTGCAAGGTGGTGGGCGTGCTGATGCTCACCGGACCGGAATAAACCGTGCCGTGCGTCTCAGTCGGCGTGGTCCCGTCCACCGTGTACCGGATGGAAGCGCCGGGAGTGGCGGAACTGATGGTCACATTTTGCGTCGACGCGTAGGTGCCGGCACCGGGGCTGAAGGTCGGCGCCGCGGCCTGTTGCGGGGCGGTCAGCAAACCATAGGCGGTCACGGCCTTGATGCCGCCAACGTAGACCATGCCGTTGGCCACGGTCGGAGCGGTCATTTTCACCGCGCCGGCTCCCTGGTCGCGGTTGTTGGCCGCCTGGCTGCTGGTGTAAAGCAGATTGCCGACGTTGGTGGCGTCGTAGGCGTACAGGATGCCGGGGGTGCCGCTTTTCCAGCCGGTCACGTCGATGACCCAAAGGATGGCGTTGGCCGTGCCATTGGCAGAAACCGTCGCCGCGCCGACCCGGCCGAAGGAATGACTGCTTTTTGCCGGCGTGGTGTTGAACCGTTCGGTCGAGGGATCGAAGGTGTAGGCCATCATCGGCGTGTTGTCGGAGGCGAAGTAGAGGCGGTTGTTGAAGAAAGTCATGTCGTGCTTTTGCGCTTCCGACGTGCTCGTCACCGGCTGGAAATTCTGCCGGTCGGTGTCGCTGCTGGCCTTGAATTTTCCGAGGTTGTCGCGGTCCATCAGGTAAACGGTGGAATTCTTGTTCTGTGTCACCATGAGGTGGGGCGTCGGGCCGCTCTGGGTGGGAAGCAGGATCGGCGAACTGGAGCCAACGTCGGCGTCGCTGGAGCTGAGGCTGGACTGGTTGTGCGGAGTGAAATAATCGGCAACCGAAATCGTGTTGCCGGAGCCGAGGGCCAGCCGGATGGCGGAGGAACCGTAATCCCGGCCGCCGCTGTCGGCGTCGAACGTGCCGTTGGCGACGCAGACAAAAATATTGCCGTTGCCGTCATAGGACGGGCCGCCGCCGCCGAACCAGATGCCGCCCTTGCTGCCGTTGGGCGTGAGATTGAGGGCGGCCACCTGCTGGGAAACGTTGGCGGCATTGTAGCCCATGACCCAGCCGTGGTAGCTGCCACCATCTCCATGGGATGACCAGCTGATCCAGACCGCGCCGTTGGCGAGCAACAGTCCCGAACGCTGGTTCTGAGTAAGCGCGTTGAAGCCCGAGGCGGTGATGTTGGTCGGACCATTGAACTTTTCCGAGCCGTCGGCGAGATTGAGGGCATGGAGGCGTTGGAAATAACTGGTGCCGGACTTTAACTTCGCCACGGTATACAACGTCCCGGTGGAGGGATCGATCACCGGGGTGCTGGTGATGCCCACCTCCGGGGTGAGATCGCCGCCAGTGACGTCGCTGCTGGGCACCGAGGTCTCACCGGAATTCAAAAGCGACTTGTGCCAGAGAAATCCGGAGGACGGGTTGTGTCCGTCCGCGTCGAAGGCATAAACGCTGTCATGCTCGGTGGCAACGAAGAGCACATTGTGGGTCTGGCCGTCAGCCATGGGATAATTCGCCACATAGAGCGGCTGGGCGTAGACATAGCCGTCGACCGGCAGGCTGAAGCGCTTACCGAAGGTCGATGAGCTGACATTTTGCGGCGTAAGGATGGTCTCGTTAGCCTGCACGCCGTCGCGGTTGTTGTCCTCGTGATCAGTCAGAACATTCTGGGCGGCGAGACGGCCGGCTCCGGACAGTCCTAGCGCGAACATAAGCGCCAGCGAAGCCGTCCGGGAAAAAATGGAAACATGGCGGGATTTCAGGCGAGACGAAAGCCGGTCGGCTTTCGACGGGGAGACGAGCGAGCTGGCGGGGGGTATGATAACAGTAGACATGGGATTTTTTCCTTCTGGGAATCAGTTTGGTTTGCAGTTGGGGAAAAGAAGCCGGCGGAAGGAACTGGACCACGGTGCAGGCCAAAAGAACTTTCGATGCGGCAAGTTTTTTGCAGTTGGCTTTTTGTCGGAAAAAAGCCGCACCTCTTTTTCAAGGTGCGGCTTGGGCAAGTGGCGGAGGCGCGTTGCTGCAATGATCAGTGCAGCGCCACCGAGGTGGAACCGCCCGTCGGCGTGGTGAACTTCACCCAGACGACGTTGGCGGTGGAATCGTAGTACCAGGCTTCCGAAGAGCCAACCAGGGCCGACTTCGAGCTGACCGAGTTGACGGCATTGCCGTCGCGGGTCACGCCCGTCGGAGCGGAATTCTGCTGGTTGATCTTCAGGTAGTAGGTGCGGTTGGCAAATTGGCCGACGAAGGAGCCGCTGGCCGCCCCGATCGTCACCACTTCGTGGCCGCTGGTGTTGTTCGAGCTGAAGAGCGTGGTCGAGAACTCGTTGCTTGTGATGTAGAGGTCGCTCAGGCCGTCGTCCTCGTAGAAGGTGTAGCTGGTTGAGCCGGCCGGATAGATGTCGAGGGTGAGCCGGTCGGCCAGGAAGCCGGGCTCGTCGACGTAATCCTGGCGCAGGGCGTTGCCGTTCGAATCGTAATTGATCGCCATCGGGATGATCGCCCCGGCGCTGACAAACATCGGCACGCGGGTGACCGGAGCCGAGATGGTCGAGGTCGTGCCGCCGGCGTAAATCGTGCCGTCGTCATAATCGATCCAGTTGCTGCCGGAGGGGAACGTGACCGAGGCGCTGGTGGCGCCGGAAGTGGTCACCGGCTGGACCAGGATCTGGCTCGAGCCGTGGCCGTTGATGATCTGCTTGTTGTTCGGCCACCAGACCGGATATTGCACCGAGCCGCCGGTGACATGGTAACAGGCCTGGGCGTTGGAATAGCGGAACGGCAGCAGCTGGTAGCGCAGCTGGGTGTAGTGCGAGAAGGTCGCCTGTGCCGTGCTGCCAAAGCACCAGGGGAAGCGGCCGAGCTGGCCATTCGAGCCGGTCGTGCCTTTGGCGCCGAAGAACTCGGTCAGCGGGGTGAAACAACCATACTGCAGCCAGCGCTGATAGAGTTCGTCGTTGGAGTTGTTGTTGTAGCCGCCAGTGTCACCGCACCAGTAGGCGCCGGAGGTCTTGGTGTTGCACTTGAAGCCTCCGCCCATGTCCTTCGAGACCATGCTCGAGAACGAGGCGCTGCTGTCGCCCGTCCACAGGCCGGGATATTGGTCGTTGTTGGTGGCCGCGCCCGCATCAGAGTGAGCGAGGAGGAAGCCGCGGCCCTGGGCCAGGTTGGCCGTCGAGGTGATTTCCCAGGCGCGGCGATGATAGAAGCCCTTCCAATCGGTGCTGCTGGTGCTACCGTTCTTGAGCACGCCGCCGGAGGGAATGCCCACCGTCGTGTCCATCTTGAGGAAGTCGAAGCCCATGGTGAAAAGCGGGGCGTTCAGGCTCTTCCACCAGTTGGCCGTCGTGGTGGTGGAAAGGTCGAACTGGCCGGTGGTGGAGTTGGAAAGGCCATGCCAGACGCCGGAGGGACGGGCGATGCTGCCGCTGCTCGTCTCGATGAAGTAGTGGTTGCTCGCGCCGGTATTGTAATACTGGTTGGCCTCACCGATCCAAGGCCATTCCCAGGTACCGAAATGGAAATGATTGCTGTGCAGGGTGGAAATCATTCCGGCCGGATCGGAGAACTGGCTCGAATCGAACTTGAAATCGATATAGTTCGCGGCCGGGCCGTTGTAATTGCTGCTCAGCCAGCTGGAATCGACCCAGATCAGGTCGCCGCAATAACCGGCGCGCAACTTGGTCATGTCATTCAGGACATTGGTCTGATTGTCGTAGCAGCCGTAGAGCACGCCAAAAGACCACTTCGGCGGAAGGATCGGATTGCCATTGGGCGTGCCGGTGCCGCCGGTGTTGATGGTATAATTGGCACTGGTGACCGTGCTGTCGGTCATGCCGCTCTCGTAGGCAATCGCTTTCAGAGTGCCGGACGAGCTGATGTTGACCGGGCCGGAGTAGACCGTGCCCGCGGTTTCCGACGGAGTGCTGCCGTCCGTGGTATAGCGGATGGTGGCGCCACCGGTCGAAGTGGAGATGCTCACGCGCTGCGCGCTGCCGTAGGTGCCGCCGCCGGGGCTGAACACCGGCGCCGCGACCTGCCCGCCGACCGTGCCGATGGTGTAATTCGCGGTGGTCACCGCGCTGTCGGTCATCCCGCTTTCATAAGCGATGGCTTCAAGGGTCGTGCTGCTGCTGATGATCACCGGGCCGGAGTAGACCGTGCCGTTTGTTTCGGAAGGCGTGCTGCCATTGGTGGTGTAGCGGATGGTGGCGC
>DASRHD010000292.1:0-10182 GCA_035650695.1 Opitutaceae bacterium | reverse complement strand
AAAGATGGGCACGAACTGGTTCATGCCCGCGTTGGTGAAGAGCAGGCCGGGCGATTCGGGCAGGAGCGAAGACGACGGGACGATGGTGTGGCCGTGCTTGGCAAAAAAATCGAGAAAGCTCTGGCGAATCTCAGCGGAGGTCATTGAGCAAAGTAGCGAGTATCGGGGAGCGGCGAGCGAGTAAAAGCTTATTTGCGGCGAGCGAGCCGATGAGAACGGTTTGCATTCGCGGTTCAACCCCCGGCCCGCCCCCGTGCGGTCAGAGCGCGGCGATAATCGCGTCGGCCATCGCCCTGGTGCCGACGGATTTCCCGCCGAAGGCGATATCGGCGGTGCGGGTGCCGGAGGTGACGGCTTTTCTCACGGCGGTCTCGATGCGCCCGGCGGTTTTCTCCAGGCCGAAGCTGAAACGGAGCATGAGCGCGGCGGAGAGGACCTGGGCGCAGGGATTGGCAATGCCCTTGCCGGCGATATCCGGCGCGGTCCCGCCCGCCGGCTCGTAGAGGCCGAAGGGAAGGCCGAGGGAGTTTTTGCCCGCACCGAGCGAGGCGGAGGAGAGCATGCCGAGGGAGCCGCAAATGCACGCCATCTCGTCGGAGAGGATGTCGCCAAACATGTTTTCCGTGACGAAGACGTCAAACTGGTTGGGATTGCGCACCAGCTGCATCGCGGCGTTGTCCACGTACATGTGGGTGAGCTCGAGGTCGGGCGCGTGTTTCGCGACATAGTCGGTCACGGTCTTGCGCCAGAGCACGGAGGTCTCGAGGACATTGGCCTTGTCGACGGAGCAGAGTTTTTTCCGCCGGGTGCGGGCCGCGGCGACAGCCGTGGCGGTGATGCGCTCGATCTCGCTCTTGCGGTAGATCATGGTATCGACCGCCTGGACGTCGCCGTCGGCCAGCGGGGTGGTCTCCTTCGGCTTGCCGAAATAAAGCCCGCCGGTGAGCTCGCGGATGCAGACGATATCGATGCCGTCGGGAATGCGCTCGGTTTTGACCGGGGAGGCGTCGGCCAGTTCGCGATAGAGCAGGCCGGGGCGGATGTTGGCGAAAAGGGTGAAGTGTTTGCGCAGCGGCAGCAGGGCGGCGCGTTCGGGCTGTTCCTTCGGCGGAAGTTTTTCCCATTTCGGGCCGCCAACCGATCCGAAAAGAATGGCGTCGGATTGCTCGCAAAGCTTGAGGGTGGAGTCGGGCAGAGCCTTCCCATGGTTGTCGATGCCCGCGCCGCCGACATCGGCGGTTTGATAAGCCAGGTCGACCCCCTCCTGCCGCGCCGCATGGGCGAGGACGCGCAGGGCCTCGGTCATGACCTCGGGCCCGATGTAATCTCCAGGTAAAACGGCGAACTTCAACGTCGGCATAAAGGCTGACTAAGTAGCAGGGAAACGGGCGAGGGGAAGGGGATTTTTTCGCGATTGCGCGGCCGGCCGTGAAACGCTGGACTGGACGGTCGCCGATGAACATCCACGTCCTGCCCGCCGGACCCATCGAGACCAACGCCTACCTGCTGACGGAGCCGTCGCGCGGCGAGGCGGTGCTGATTGATGCGCCCGAGGCCATCTGGGCCGAGGTGGAGCCGGTTTTGCGGCGGGAAAAATGCCGCCTGGGCGAGCTCTGGATCACCCACGGGCACTGGGACCATACCCAGGGCGCGGCCGGGGTGGTGCGCGCAACCGGCGCAAGAGTCCGCGCTCATGCCGACGACCGGGTGCTGATCGAGACACCTGAGGTGATGAAGCGGTTCATGGGGGAGGAGCTGCACCTCGAGGCGGTGAACGTCGATGCCTGGGTGAAGCAGGGCGACAAGTTGGCCGCCCTCGGTGCGATCGCCGAAATCCGCCATGTGCCCGGCCATAGTCTGGGCAACGTGCTGTTTTATTTCGCGGCGGCCGGCGCGGCCTTCGTCGGCGACGCGCTCTTTGCCGGCAGCGTCGGCCGGACCGACCTGCCGGGCGGCAGTTTCGAAGTGCTGGAAAAATCGATCCGGACGCAGATCTACACGCTCCCCGGGAGCACGCGGATTTTTCCCGGCCACGGCCCGGAGACGTCGGTGGCGGAGGAAAAAAAGCACAACCCTTATGTCCACGACTGACCATGAATTTTTCATGTGGCGGGCGCTGGAGCTGGCCCGCCGGGCGTGGGGCGCCACCCATCCGAATCCGATGGTCGGGGCCGTCATCGTCGAGGACGGCAAGGCGGTGGCGGAAGGATACCATGAGCAGGACGGCGCACCTCACGCCGAGCGGGTGGCGCTGCAGGCGCTCGGACGCAAGCCGAAGCCGGGTGCCATCCTTTACGTCACACTCGAACCGTGCTCGACGCCGGGGCGCACCGGCGCCTGCACCGAGGCGATCATCGCCGCCGGCCTGAAACACGTGGTCGCCGGCGCGGCTGATCCCAACCCGGCGCACGCCGGGCGGGGCTTCGAATTGTTGCGGGCGGCCGGCGTGGAGGTGACGACTGGTGTGCTCGAGCAGGAATGCGCCGACCTGAACATGATCTTCAACCATTGGATCACGCGCGGCACGCCGTTTTTCGCCGCAAAATCGGCGGTGACGCTCGACGGACGGATTGCCTGCCGCACCGGCGACTCGAAATGGATCACCGGCGAGCAGGCCCGGTCGGACGTGATGCGCTGGCGCCGGCTTTTTCCCGCCATTGCAGTGGGCGCGGGGACGGTGATGAAGGATAATCCGCGGCTGACGGCCCGCACCGGCAGCGGCGAATGGTGTCCGATTCGGTTTGTTTTTGACGGCTTGTTGCGGACCGTGCTCGACCGGGTGCAGCCGCAGGTTTACCGCGACGAGTTTCGCGAGCGCACGGTGGTCGTGACCACGCCGCACAGCGGCGCCGGCTACGCCCGGAAACTGCGGGCGGCGGGTGTGCAGGTCTGGGTCATGCCTTCGCTGACCCAGCGGGTCGCGCTGGCCGACTTTCGGCAGAAGTGCGTCGAGGAGAAAATTACCGGCGTTTATTTTGAGGGCGGGGCGCAGTTGGTGAGCGAATTTCTCCAGGCGCGCGAGCTCGACTATATGTTTGTTTATCGTTCGCCGCTGCTTTTCGCGGATGACAAGGCCAAGGGCATGTTCAGCGGATTGCGGACGGAGAAGGTGGCGCAGGCGATCCGGTTGGCGGACGTGCGGCATGAGACATTCGGCGACGACATCCTCATGCGGGGCCGCGTGGCCTACCCGGAAAAATTGTTTGTCGATGAAACTGTTTTTAGCATCGGCTAATCCGCACAAGGCGCGGGAATTCCAGGCCCTGGCCGACGCGAGCGGGTGTCGGGTGGCAATCCGGCCGGCGACGGAGGCGGGAGGCATGCCTTCGGTGGTAGAAGACACCGGAACCTTTCTGGGCAACGCCCAAAAAAAAGCCCGCGCCCTACAGGCGCGTCTCCCGGCCGGCGGATGGGCGCTGGCCGACGACAGCGGCCTGTGCGTCGACGCGCTCGCGGGCGCACCGGGCGTGGAATCGGCTTATTTCGCCGGGCCGAAAAGCGACGATGCGGCCAATTTACGGCACTTGATTGAGGTGATGCGCGACGTGCCGGATGACCGGCGCGGTGCGCACTACGTCTGCGTGCTGGTTCTCGCCGGGCCGGCGGGTGCGGAGCAGGTTTTTGAGGGGCACTGCGGCGGCCGGTTGGCGCGGGAACCCCGCGGCCAGGGCGGCTTCGGCTACGATCCGTTGTTTGTGCCCGAGGGATACGAGCGGACGTTCGCCGAATTGGGCGATGCAATCAAACACCGCCTGAGCCACCGGGCGCGGGCCTGGGCCAGCCTGGCGGAGTGGTTGAACTCCCGCCCATGACGGGCTACCGCCTCACATCGCCTCGAGCTTGGCGCAAACTTCGCTGATGAGGAACTCCGGCGTCGAGGCGCCGGCGGTGACGCCGACGACGGTGTATTTTTTCATCTCAGTCGGGTCCAGCTCGACCGCAGTCTCGATATGGTAAGTGGGCAGGTCCTGCTGACGGGCGAGGGCGGCGAGCTTCACCGTGTTGGCCGAATGATGGCCGCCGATCACAACCATGGCCTGGGCGCCGCCGCGAGCGAGGGCGATGACGTCGGTCTGGCGGTCCTTCGTCGCCTGGCAAATCGTGTCGAAGACGATCACCTCGGGGAACTTCGTCTTCGCATAATCGGCAAGGGCGTAAAACTCGTGCATGAACATGGTCGATTGCGAAACCATGCAGACCTTGCCGAGCGGAGGCAGCGCATCGATGTCGGCCCGGTCCTTGATCACGTGGCCGAGGCCCTCGGTGTAGCCCATCAGCCCGATGGCCTCGGGGTGGTTTTTGTCGCCGAAGATGATCGTGGCGTAGCCCTTCTTGGCGTGCAGGCGGATCTTGCCGGCGATGATGCCGACGTCCGGACAGGTCGCGTCGCGGAAGTCCATGCCGAGATTTTTCAAATAGGCGCGGCGCTCGGGCGAAATGCCATGCGCACGCACGACCATGACCGGATTGTCGCCGGGCGCATGCTCGAGCGTGACCTCGGCGCGGCTTTGGTAATCGCCCACCTCCCGGACGCCCTCGCGGGAGAGCACGTCCATCATCTGGCGGTTGTGGATGAGCGGCCCGTCGGTGTAAACGGGGTGGCGGCCCTGGCGGGCGTAGTCACGCGTGATATCAATGGCGCGTTCCACGCCCCAGCAAAAGCCGGCGCTCTTGGCTCGGAGGACTTTCATGCGCGCTGCACCATGCCCATCCCGCGGCCGGCGTCAAACGGGAAGCGTTTGCCGCCGGTGCCCCGGCACCTCAGCTCGCTCATTAAGTCGTTAATGACTTATTGAATAGAACGTATCGCTCGGCCAGGCCGTGGCGCGCAGGCTGGTATAACTCCCCGACCCGCTGGAGGGCGGTATGATGTTTGAGAATACCCGGCGGAAGCTGATCGCATTCGGAATTTGCGGCGGGAAGTGGCCGTTTTTGAAAATTTGGTCGAATCCCCAATTGCGGCTTGGCGGACTGTAATAATGGGTGGACCAGGCGCCGGTGGCAATCCTGCTACTGAAGAGCGAGACCAAGGAACCGCGAATGGCCACGGTCTTGCTGCCCCAATTTTCCAAAAAGCGCGGCAAATTATGTGCGCCACCGCTGCTGGCTTGTACGCCGGTGCTGCCGCTCGTGGTGGGCACGAGTCCGACGATGAAGGCTGAAGCAATCTCAATGCTGCTACTGGTGGCGGTCGGCGAGGCGTTCGTCCAGCTGTTGTAAGCATTGGCGTTGCCGCTCGTGCTCGGATTGGTGGTGGGGATTGCACCGCCACTCGAACCAAAGTAATTCGGTGAGAGCAGTGTCACTGCATCGCCGACGAGGGCGACGGGAATCTCCGCGCTCATCTGGCTGGTGGAGGCATCCGTTCCTCCGTCGTCCGGCGTGGTGGCAGGTCCGCTGGTGGAGGAACTGGAAGTCGTGGCATTGACTCCGTCTGCATTGAAATTGCCGACCACGTAGATCGGAGCGTTTGTCGCGACGGTCAGACCGCTGACCGAGTTTACTGCGGGAATAAGGCTGCTACCCGAGGAAACGGTGCCGTTGACCACGGCCAAGCTGGCCTTGCCGCCGGAGGGCGGTTCGATGTCCACGTAGACCGCGCCATTCCAGCCGGTGGACAGCCCCTGGCCCCAGACGCTTCCGGAAGTGGTCGTAATTGCATGGCCGTCGGCGTTGCTGCCGCCAATGGTGTCACTCAACGCTTGCCGAAGTTTGCCCATGTCGATCTGTACAAGATCGATGCCGGCCTGCTCGCGTTGGTCGTATATTCCGGAAACAACCGCGGAGCTTCCGCTGCTGACCGTAAGTGATGACGTGCCCACGACCGTTGAAGAAGAGTAACTGCCCAGGGCGGCGGCTTGAGCCGCGGCGGCGGCGGCGCTGGCCGAGGTGCTGGCGGCGGTATTGGCCGCAGAATTGGCGGCGGCGGAGGCGGAAGGCTGCGCACTGGAGTAAGCTGCACTGATGGCGCTGTTGGCCGCGGCCAGGGCGAGCGCGGAAGTTGTATAAGTGAGAGAGCCGGAAGAGCCGCTGCCTACGGTATAATTGCCGCTGCCGCTGCCGCTACCGCTGCCGTGGGCAGTGGAGAGGGTGGTGACAACCGGAGAACCGTTGTTCGTCGTGGTCGCGCTGCCCGAATTAGTTGTACCGGTTATGCCGGAGCCACTCAGTGTGACATTGACATTTTGGGTGGTGGTTTTGGCTTGGGCCGAATTGTTGACGGTATAAGTATATGAATAATTATAATTGTAAGTGTAAGGAATTGAACCCGACGGATAGGACCATTTCCACAGGCCGCCGCTTTTGGTCAGCACGGGGGTTGGCAAAGCGGGCGATCCGACCGAGGGAGTTGTGCTGGTGACTGAGGTGCTGGTGGCGCCCGAGGTCGGGGTATTGACCGTAGAGGGAGTGCTATAGGAACCGCTGGTCGTGGTGCTATAGGGCACAAAGCCGACGAGGCCCGATGGAACAGTTCCGAGCAGCACGCCCCCGTTGGGGCCATCGGTGGAAGCGCCCGTTCCCGTTCCGGCCGGTCCGTAGAGCGAAATGGTGGCGCTATCGGCGCCGCCCGCGCCGGGCGAAATGTTCACTTTGACATACAGGCCGGATTTGTTGGCAAACTTGCCGGTCTCGACCGCCTGCTTGCCGGCATAGTAAGGATCGGTGGTGGAGACGGTGGTGGGAGGCTCGATCAGCTCGTGCATATCGGGCAGATCGCCGCTGGAGTCGATCGGCAGGGAATATCCTACCGGATTGGTGACGGGGGTATTCGTCGCCACCATATTGCTCAAATTATTCTGCGACAAAAAGCCCGCAAAATTCGTTGCGGCGGAAGGGACGAGGCTGTTGAGCTGCCCGGTCGGATTGCCGGCAGAATCGGTCGCAATCAATGCAGTAGTGGTGTCGGAATAGAGGCCGCTGGAGAACAAAGAGGTGTCCGCGTTCATCGTGCTATCCATCCATCCCGTGATGGTGGTGCTGGGACTGGACGTGGTGGCCGCGACAGTATAGGTATTCTTCAAATTCACCTGCGTGCCGGAAGAATTATCGATATACACCGGCGAAGTCATGTTTAAGGCTTCACCGGAAGAACCTTCTGCCGCAGAATTTGTGCTGTCCCACGCGTGATAAATATTACCGCTCGCCGTCACGGTACCGTGGAAAGCAAGGTAATTGCTACCCTGGCTGCTGACGAACAGGTTGCCATTTACCGCCACAGGCCCGTAAATATTCATGGTGGGCCCAGGAAAAATCTCCAGATCGTTGTTGCTGTAATAAATGGCCTTGCTGAGGGGCGAGCCGCCGCGCACCGAGATCGTTTCCTGCACACAGACGGTCACGGGCGGATCGCCATTGGGCGGCACCGCCGTGGCCTTGGCCAGAATCTTTACGTCCCGGCGCTGAATATTTTGATTAATCGCCGGGGTGTCACCCGTGTTATTGGGATCGGCGGATGATTCGTAGACTTGAACACCCGCGACAGCGGGACTGCCGATATATTGAATGGGAGTGGCCATCAATTCGAGGCCATTGGGATCGGCTGCCGACAGAGGATTGGTGTCGATATGGCTTTCCTTGCTGTTGCCATTGGGAGTGAAAAACGAGTTTCCAGTGGAGGTGCCGTCAATGGTCGGAAGGGTGAGCTTGTTCGTGCCGGCCGGATCGAAATAATTTTGCGACGGAAGGGCGTTGAGGTTGAAAACGTACTCAACCTGGGTGAAACCATATTCAGCCAGGGCTTCGGCGGCGTTGCTGGCTTCGAGCCAGTAGGCATTGCGTGAATTCAGCTTCCGCTCGGTGATGGACCAGCCGAGGATGGAGGCCACCACCATGATCATGATAAAAGTAAAGATCATCACGGTGATGAAGGCGGAGCCGCGGGAAGAATGCGACGTTTTCATGGGTGTAAATGGGTTCAGCCGTGAGGCGCGATGGTCAGATTGTAGGTATCGATGGCCAGCTTGTAATTGGCATTATATTGATCCTGGACTTTGCCTTTGACCATGATGCTGGTGTTAGTCGAATTATTGATATAAAATAATTTTTTGTAATTCGTTCCGTCATACCCGGTGCCAATGACCGATTGCGCGAAGATGGGATAGGTATTGGTCGGCGTGGTGGTGGGAACCTGGCTGGCAAGCCAGGTAGAGGCGGTGGTCGTTGTCCACGCCACGGGTGTGGAAAAGGTCTTGCTGTAGCGGTACACCGTCCCGACATTCGTCGTGGCGTTGGTTTGCACGCGATAGTAGCCGACAATTTTTGTGATGTCGCTCCATCCCGTTGAGGCATCGGGAGTGAGAGTCACCAGCACCAAGTAATCTCCGGAAACCCCCGTGGTGCTTCTCGCATTCATGGTTGCAAGGGAATCATAGACCAAAAAGCAGTTGGCACCGGCGGCATCGGCCGAAAGCTGCTCGGTGAAGTGACGCATGTCATTGTTCAGCATCAAGCGGTCGGAATCATAGGCGTATATCTTCAACCCTTGCATGGTGATGGCCGCGGCACCGGCCACGGCAAAAATGAGAATGGTCATGGCCACAATGACCTCAACGAGCGTAAAGGCAGCGGCCTGACCAGGGCGACAGCTATCAGAGCGTATTTTCATTGGAAAACACCATAATTTTTCGCGGTATTCTGCACCACGGTGCGAATGCTGCCCATGTGGTACTGAGTGCCGAAACCATCCCAGTTCGACCAGGTATAAATGACCGTGATGCCAAAAGCTTTCCCCGAAATCGTAGTATAATTTGGCGTCAAATCATTGACCCAAACCCAAAGATTGATGTGCACATTGTTGCGATATGGCGTGGTGGTGGGATAATTTTGGGCGCCGGGCCACACGCCTTTCACGGCACCGACGGTTTGCCAGTTGAGCGCCGGGCCGGGACTGTTGGGATCGGCCGGAACATCTTTGAGATTATCCACAATGCCGCTCCCGCTGGGCGTCACTCCGGGGGTTAGCGTCGTAATATCGGGAGGAGTCCCTGTTGAAGTCCATAGCCAATCGGGGCTGGAGGCTCCCGTGGTGTCGACCGTCACGGTCGGAATCGCGTATGACGACGACAATATCGGTGTATTGGTGGCGTCCAAATTAACCAAGTAGACGGGACTCGCCGCGCCAGTGCTGGGACCGGTGACGGGCAGATTCTTCATCTGCTCGATATAGCTCTCCACCGCGGTCAGGGCGATATTCTGCGCGATGCTGCTTTCGGTTAGCCGACGGGACTGGATCAATCCCGCAATGACACCGGCAAACACCATTGTGGCGACAGTGAGGGCGACCATGACTTCAACCAGCGTCAGGCCGCGCTGGCGGGGCGGAGAAGAAGCGGACGGAATAATCACAGCTCGATGCTACCGTACTTAAGCGACGCGCGTCCAGAGCCGCCCGGCTGACTTTTTGCCCCTAGGCCGGTAGGGCCGAATGGCCCTGATGCCGTCTGGTTGGTTCCGGATAAACAACGGATAAACGGGCGCGCCGCGCGCAAAAACCGCTTCAGCTTCGATTTTGCGCCTGCGCATAGAAAGCCGCGGCCTGCGCCCGCCGGGTAATATGAAGCTTGTCGAAAATATTACTGAGATAATTTTTCACCGTTTTCTCGCTCAGGTTCAGCGCCTGCCCGACTTCCTTGTTTGTTTTACCCTCGGCGATGAGCGCGAGGACGCGGCGTTCCTGAGCGGAAAGCGCAGCGAGAACATCGCGCTCCGGTCCGGAGCGGGCCAACTGGATGACCCGCGCCGTCACGCTGGGGTCGAGGACGGACTTGCCGGCGGCGACGTCGAGCACTGCCTGGATCAAGCCACGGCCGTTCACTTCTTTTAAGAGATATCCGCGGGCGCCGGCCTTGAGGGCTTCATCCACCATGCGCTCCTCCATTACCGAGGTAAGGATGAGAATGCCTATTTCCGGTAGGCGCGTCACGATGCGCCGGCAGGCTTCCAGGCCGGTCCCGTCCGGCAGCCGGATGTCGAGCAGCACCACATCGGGTCGCAGGCGGACGGCGGCATCGACCGCGGCCGCCACGGTGGCGGCTTCCCCGGCAACGGAAACCGCGGGCTCGCCTTCCAGCAGGGTGCGCAGGCCCATGCGGACGACTTCACTGTCGTCCACGAGCAGGACCCGGACGTTGGATTTTTTGTTGGAAGTCATGCCGGTTGAAGGATGGGAATGTTCAAAACCAG
>DASRHD010000291.1:0-4197 GCA_035650695.1 Opitutaceae bacterium | reverse complement strand
TTCATTTTTGAACACGTGCCGGTCGGCATTTCCTGGGTGCACGGCGTGGGCGGCCAGAAACAGGGCCATACCCGCATCATCAACCCGGCCCATGCCCAGATCACCAGCGTCTCGGCGGAACGATCGCTCGACACCTTCAATTACGTCGCCGTCACCCATCCGGAGGACAGCAAAAAGCAGCTGGCCCTGGAGAAGGACGTTTACAGCGGCAAGGTCGACACCTTCTCGATGGAGAAACGCTACCTCCACCCAGACGGCAAGGTCATCTGGGCCCTCTACACCATGCATGCGGTGCGTGATCCGGTGAGCAACGAGCTGCAGGAGGTGGTCACGCTGGTCGATATCACCGCCCTGAAAAAAGCGCAGGATGACGCCGCCCAGGAACATACCCGTCTCCGCCTGATTTTCGAATCCCTGCCGGTCGGCGTCGCCTGGAGGCTGGTGGAAAGCCCTGACAGCCGCATTGCCAACGATGCCGTCGCCCGCATCACCGGCGTGCCGAACGATGTCTCCAACCAGGATCCCGCTGCCTACTCCCGGGTCAGCCACCCGGAGGACCAGGCGCAGCAGGATGCGCTGGTGGAAAAACTCGAGCGCGGCGAGATCGATCATTTTGCCCTCGAGAAACGATACCTGCGTCCCAGCGGTGAAATCATTTGGGCCTATCTTACCATCCGTCATTTTGCCGATCCCCGCACGGCCCAGAAGCACGAGATCGCCACCCTGATCGACATCACGTCCCAGAAGCGGCAGGCGGACGAGCTTCGCCAGGCCAAGGAGGCGGCCGAACAGGCCAGCCACGCCAAGAGCCAGTTCCTCGCCATGATGAGCCACGAGATCCGGACGCCGATGAACGGCGTCATCGGCATGACCTCCCTGCTGCTCGATTCGCCGCTGACGACCGAGCAGCGCGAGTTCGCCGAGACCATCCGTGGCAGCGGCGACACCCTCCTCGCCATCATCAACGACATCCTGGACTTTTCCAAAATCGAGGCCGGACGCCTCGAGCTGGAGAAGGAGGTTTTCGGCCTGCGCGAGTGCATCGAGAGCACGCTCGACCTCGTCTCGGCCAACGCGGCCAAAAAAGGCCTCGACCTGCTTTACGAAATCGCCGCCGATGCGCCCAGCCAGGTGCGCGGCGATGTCACCCGCCTGCGCCAGATCCTGGTCAACCTCCTCAACAACGCGATCAAGTTCACCGACCGCGGCGAGGTCGTGCTCACCCTCAACGCCGCCTCGCTCGGCAACGGCACGATCGAACTCCACTTCTCCGTCCGCGACACCGGCATCGGCATCCCCGCCGCCGCGATGGAACGGCTCTTCCTTTCCTTCAGCCAGGTGGACGCCTCGACCACCCGCAAGTACGGCGGCACCGGCCTCGGCCTCGCCATCAGCAAGCGGCTGGCCGAGTTGATGGGCGGCCGGATGTGGGTGGAAAGCAAGGAGGGCAGCGGCTCGACCTTCCATTTCACCATCCATACCGAGGTCGCCTCGAGCAAGCCGCTGCCTTATCTCAGCGGCGTCCGCACCCATCTCACGGGCAAGCGCATGCTCGTGGTCGATGACAATTCGACCAATCGCCGCATCCTCGCCACCCTCGCGCAGAACTGGGGCCTGGCTCCGCGTACGGCCGATTCGGGTCCAGCCGCCCTCGCCCTGATCGACTCCGGCGAAGCCTTCGATCTCGCCATCGTCGACATGCAAATGCCGGGGATGGACGGCGTGGCGCTCGGCCGGGAAATCCGCAAGCGCCCCGCCACGGAAAAGCTGCCCATGGTGCTGCTTTCCTCCGTCGGCATGCACAACCAGGTGCCGGAGGATCTTTTTAACGTCCGCCTGACCAAGCCGGCCAAGGCCTCGCAGATTTTCGACGCCATCGCCGGCATCTTCCCCTTCGAAGAGGAGACGATGCATGTGCCGCGGCACGATCCGACCGTCCACACCCCTTCCGCCGCGCCGGTGCGCAGCGAACGCATCCTTCTCGCCGAGGACAACGTGGTGAACCAGAAGGTCGCGCTGCACATGCTCTCCCGGCTGGGCTACCGCGCGGATATTGCGGCCAACGGCATCGAGGCGCTCGAGGCCGTGCGTCGCCAGCACTACGATATCGTTCTGATGGACGTGCAGATGCCGGAAATGGACGGACTCGAGGCCACCCGCCGGCTGGTGAAGGATTTTCCGGAGCGCAAGGACCGTCCCTGGATCATCGCCCTGACCGCCAACGCCATGCAGGGCGACCGCGAAATCTGCCTCCATGCCGGCATGGATGACTACATCAGCAAGCCCCTTCGCCTGACCGAGCTGTCATCCGCCCTGGAACGCGCCCGCACCGCCCAGGTGGCGTGACGCATTTTTCTCCCGCACCAGCGGCCGTGCGGTTTTATAGAATCGGCGGCGCGTCTTAGCCGGGGCTTCGCGCCGTCTCCGGCCAGTTTTCCCCGCCGGCGTCTCCGCCCTTGCACAAACCCGCCACTTTTTGCCAGAGGGCCTCGGCCTTCTCCGCAATCATGGCCTGGGCCCGCGTCACCTCGGCCTCGCGCGCGACCCGGTTTTCCTCGGCGATCTTGGCGAGATCGTCGAGATTGTAGAGGAATACGTTGGGCAGGGTCGCCGCCGCGGGGTCGATATTGCGCGGCATGGCGAGGTCGATGAAAAAAAGCGGGCGCGCCGGCCGCCGCCGCAGGGCCGCCGTTGTCATCTCCGCGGTCAGGACCACGCCGGGCGCGGCGGTGGCGCAGACCGCGATGTCGAATTCCGCCAGCCGGCCGGCCACGTGCTCGAAGGGCAGGGCGGCGGCGGCCAGCGATTGGGCCAGTTCCATCGCCCGCTCCAGGCGCCGGCTTGCCACGGTGAGCGTGTTCGCGCCGCGGCTCTTGAAGGCGCGGGCGGTTTTTTCCCCGATCTCGCCGGCGCCGAGCAGCAGTACCCGCGCCGCCCCCAATTCGCCGAAGATCTTGAGCGAAAGGTCCACCGCCACGCTCGCCACGCTCACCTGGCCCTCGGTGATGGCGGTATGGGTGCGCACGAACTTCGCCGCCTGAAAGGCCTTTTGGAAAACGCGGTTCAGCACCGGGCCGGTCGTGCCCCGCCGCTGGGCCTCGGCATAGGCGTCCTTGACCTGGCCGAAAATCTCCGTCTCGCCGAGCATCTGCGAATCGAGGCCGGAGGCGACCGCGAGCAGATGGCGGATGGCCTCAACCCCTGCGGTCCGTTGCAGCGCGCCGAGCAAATCGGCCGGCGGGCATTCCAGCACCCCGCAGAATTCCGCCTGCAGCCGGTCGACGACCGCAGCCGACTCGGCCACGCCATAAAATTCCGCCCGGTTGCAGGTGCCGAGCACGGCCCACTCCCGCAGGCCGGCAAGCGCGGCGGCCCGCGCCTCGAGCGCGGCGGACTTTTCCGGCGTGAGGGAAAGCCTTTCCCGCAGCGTCATGGGCGCGGTATGGTGGCTGGCCCCAAAATAGAAAAAACCGCCGCCGGCCGGGTTCATGGCTGATGGGAAGGGGGCGCCGGCGGAGGCTGCCGGGTGCGATCCACCGGACCGAGGGAAATCAACGCCGCCGCGAAAAGGGCCGCGCAGACCCAGGCAAAGCGCTGGGCAATGAGCGTTCCGCGCAGCCGCAATCCGAGCGCCAGCGCGTAGGCCAGCCAGACCACGACGGTGACCAGCACCTCATGGACGTGGCCTGGATCGCGCGCCCACCACACCGAACCCATGGCCAGCGAGGCGGTGAGAAGCAGCACGCCGACCGCAAGCAGACGCAGGCTGATGTGATCGAGATCGAGAATGGAGGGCAGGAAGGAAAACCATCCGTTCAGCCGCTTGTGCTTGAGCGAATAATTTCGCAGCAAATACATCAGGGAGGTGAGGGCGAGCAGGGCGAAGACTCCATAGCCGAACAGGGCGAGCGCCGCATGCAGCTCGATCCAGGGGTTGCCACCGAAGATGTCGGCCCGCCGCGTGGCGTCCCAGGATGGAATCGCCAGGGAGACCACGGTCAGGGCGGACATGAGGGTGGAGGTGAAATAGCCGAGCAGGCTGAGCCGGAAGGTCGCGCCGATGACGAGAAAAAGTGTCGTGGCCGACCAGGCGGTGAACTGGAAAATCTCAAAGGTATTGCCCAGCGGGCAGCCATGGGCCGCGCGGCCGCGCAACCAGAGCCCGGCCGTCTGCAGCGCATAGCCGGCGAGGATCAC
>DASRHD010000290.1:0-4537 GCA_035650695.1 Opitutaceae bacterium | reverse complement strand
GCACGCGCAATGTGATCAGCTACCTGCAGGATTTTCTCTTCGCGCCCGACCGCGCCCGCACGCCGGCGCGCGTCCTGTCCGGCGGCGAGCGCAACCGGCTGCTCCTCGCGCGCCTCTTCACCAAGCCGGCCAACGTCCTGGTGATGGACGAACCGACCAACGATCTCGACGCCGAGACGCTCGACCTGCTCGAGGACCTGCTCGTCGAGTATCAGGGCACGCTGCTGATCGTGAGCCACGACCGCGATTTTTTGGACAACGTCGTCACCAGCACGCTCGTCTTCGAAGGCGACGGCCGGATCGGCGACTATGTCGGTGGATACAGCGACTGGATGCACGAAAAGGAGAAACTTGCTGTGGCGAAATCCGCGGCTGAGGCTCGCACGCCGCCGGCCCGGGAAGCGGCCAAACCGCCGAAAAAATCCGTCCGCAAGCTTACGAACAAGGAGCAGCGCGAGCTCGACGCCCTGCCCGCCCAGATCGAGGCGTTCGAAGCCGAGCAGGCCGAACTTACGGCCAAGCTGGTCGATCCCGGTTTTTACCAGCGCGAAGGCAACGCTGTGGCGCAGGTAAAGGCGCGCCTCGAAGAACTCGAGCGACAGCACGGGCTGGCCTTCGCCCGCTGGGAGGAGCTGGAAGCGCTGCGGGCAGGCGCCGAGGGCCGGATCGATTGAAGTTTGGCCGTGCGGGGCGGCGTGCCAATGATCCTCGAGGCTAATTATATTCGCTGAGGATACCTCCACAAAATATCCCTACCGGCAGGTTTGTAACATAATACGTTACAAACTTACCTGCGTCACGTCTTCGGATTTTGTAACGTATTATGTTACAAAATGCCTGATGGTTCATCGCTGACTATCAGTCAAAGCCGGCTCGATCCTCCAGGGCGGCGACTTCCGCCGGCCGGTGGTTCACATAGTGCGGATAGCTGCCGCGATAACCGAGCAGGCGGCCGATCGGGGCGAGTAGGGCGAAGAGCACGCGCTGCACCGGACGCGGCGGATTCGTGAAATAAACCACGTCGGCGAATTCCTGCGAAATGAGTGCGAGCTGGAAAAGATTTGGCATGCCCTTGCGATTGGTTTTCCCGTCGCGCGCCAGGCCGTAGATGTTCATGATCATCTGTTGAAAACGCGCGCCGGGGCGGATCTTCACCCGCACCAATGCCTCGTCCGGCCCGGCATTCCACCAATCGTGGGCCGCGCCGGCGGGAACGACCAGGGTGCGGCCGGGGCCGGCGACGTCCTTGCGGCCGTTGACGCTGAAACCGACCTGGCCGTGGACGACGGTGAAGCTTTCCTCGATGGCGGGATGAACATGCTCGCCGACCACGGCGCCGCCGGGCCGAATGTAAAGATCGGCAATGAGAACATCCTCGCCGGAGCCCGTGGGGTTGACGCGCACCACGGCGCGCTCGCCGGTCACGGGATTTATGTGAACTTCGCCGGTCAGGGGCATGTCGATGTTACGTTCCAAACGCGACGCCGGATGCAAACCGCGTTTTTCTCCTTCGCCGGTCCGCGCGGATCAAGGCAGGCTCAAAAAATAGCCGACCCAGAATGATCCCGGTACGGGCGGGAGCGAGTTGGAGGTGTTTACGTCGATCAGGGTGACGTGGGAATTCGCCAAATCGCCGAGCCGGGGAATCAACGTACTGATGTCGGCGCCGAGGGCTTCCACGCTGCGCATGTAGCCGAAAAATTTTAGGAACGCCGAGGAATCGTAAGAGATGGAAATGGGGGCGTTGGCGGGAAGAAGGTGCTCCAAGAGATAGGCGGAGCTGAAAACCATCGCGCTGTTTTCATCGAGTCCCGGAACGGGCACGTGGGAGAGCGAAAGGAGGTTGTAGTTGGGCGGACCGATGTGCGGATACCAGAAGCCTTGAATGCGATCTGGCAGGGCGGAGGCCAGCGCGACGGATTGGGCGAACGGCACCAGCGTATCCCACTGGTCATGAAGAACGAGAAAATTGGTGCGCAGGTTGGCTCGAAGATAATCGGGCACGAAGGAAGAAAAATTAAGACTGGGCGGGGAAAGCGACGCGAGGGTGCCGGCAATGATGCGGCGCCGGTAGGGATCATAAAATTGCTGGTGCACGGCGAGGAGGTTCGGATCTTGAATCAAGGCCGGGAGGCCGAGCACGATATATTGATAAAATTGGCTGAGGTCGGAAGGGGGATACCAGGCCACGCCCACGATCGGCGCGGCCCCTGCCGGGGCATTGGCTGCGCCGTAAAGGGCTTCGAATCCTCCCCAGGAGCTTCCGAGGATTCCGAGATGCGCGGGGTCCACGCCCGGCAACTGGGAAAGGAATCTGAGGCCCAGCGTGGCGTCCTTGACGTTGTCGACCACCGAGCCGCCGGCATAAAAACGCTCGAAAACGAACAGCACGCTGACGTTGTTGACGAGATAGTTTATGCCTTGGGAGACCAACTGGTCCGGTATTGGCACGGAATAGAGGATCGAGCCGCCGGTGGCGGGATCATAGAACGGACCGTTGACGTCCGGATAGAGCGGCTGGTCGGGATTGAATCGTGCCGCCCACGCTTGGTCCACCGCATCACTGCTCCAGGTCAGTCCCTCGTACGGTTCGGTGACGAGGACGGCCGGCCGGAGACCTTGGGAAGAGTCCGCCGGAATCCACATCGCATAAGTCGTGCGGCCGCCCACTTCGTTGATTTGCCAAAGCTGGTAGGGATACTGCACGCCCGTCGAGGGACTGGCGTAAACCCCGGCTTGGATGAGACGATTGGAGAGAGCCGCGGCCAGGCCGGTCGCATGGGCTGCGAACCAGATGACCACGCCGAGAAGCCAGCAAAGGCGGCGGGAATTTTTCATGAGCAAAGTCGCCCCATAGCGCCGGCGGCAGCCGGCAACGCGAGGCGCCGCACGAGATGGGCGTCGCCGAGCCCGCTGTCAAAAACCTTTTTTTTGCAGCGCGCGGCTGAGTTCCTGCATGAAAGCCTGGGCGTCGGCGGGGGACGGACGGTAGCCGGGCCGGCTGACCTCGGTGAAGCCGGGGCGGCCGTAATTGTCCACGATCCACTTGCCGGTGACGCCGTCGCTGAAGGCAACGGTGCCACTGGCGAGCGCGCCAGGAAGAAGGGTGACGCTGTCGACCGCGACTTTCACCGAGCCCGAGCCGGCGGGAAGTTCATCGAGCGCGCCGACATCGTCGGCGAGGTCGTCCTCGGCCACGTCCGCCTGGAGTTCCTCGGCGTCCTCCTTGGCTAGGCCGAGCTTTTCCTTGGCCTTGTCGAAGAAGCCTTTTTTCTCGGCCGGTTTTGGCGCGGCGGCGGCGGGGGGATTGGCCAGATTGCCGGTCTCGGCCTTGGGCGCGGCGTTCTTCAGCTCCAGACCAAGATCGTCGACGAGGAAGCGGACGTCCATGTAGGTCAGGGAAACCTTAAATTGCTCGGAGATCTTTTTTTGGACCGTCGAGAGGTTGTCGCCGGCGGCGACCCAGCTGGCGACGGCCTGTTTTTGCTCGGGCGTGAGTGTCATGGCGAGGGAATGTGAGCAAAGAAAACGGGCTTGGCAACAAAGCCAAGCCCGTCGCAGTCAGTGTCGTTTGGTTTTACTTCGAAAGCTGGGCCTTGAGGAATTCCACGCTGCCGCGAGTGGAGGAGTCCTGTTCCATCATGTTGTCGACCGCCTTGCAGGCGTGGATGACGGTGCCGTGATCGCGGCCGCCGAAGGCGTCCCCGATTTCCTGGAGGGAATGCTTGGTCAGAGTGCGGGCGAGGTACATCGCGATCTGGCGGGGAATGGCGATGTTGTTGGGCCGGCGCTTGCTCGTCATGTCGCTGTGGCGGATCTGGTAGTGGTCGGCCACGCGTTTTTGGATGGTTTCGATCGTGAGCTGGTTTTGCGCCTGCTCCATCAGGACGTCCTGGAGGAGCATTTCCACGGTGGCGAGGTCGAGGGTCTTGCTCGTGAGGGTGGAATAGCTGGCGACCTTGATCAGCGCGCCCTCGAGGCGGCGGATGTTTTTGGAAATGTGCTGGGCGATGAAATTGGCGACGGGGGCGGGAAGGTCGAACTTGATGCTGGCCGCCTTGGTGCGGAGAATGGCGAGGCGGGTTTCGAAATCGGGCGGCTGGATGTCGGCGGGTAGGCCCCATTCGAAGCGGGAAACGAGGCGCGATTCGAGTTTCTGGATTTCGCTGGCGCGGCGGTCGCTGGAAAGGACGATCTGTTTGCCGGATTCGAAGAGGTCGTTGAAGGTGTGGAAGAATTCTTCCTGGATGCGCTCCTTGCCGGCGAGAAATTGCACGTCGTCGAGGAGAAGGACGTCGACGTGGCGGTAGCGCTGGCGGAATTTGGTCAGGCTGTTCTCCTGCAGGCCCTGGATGAACTCATTGGTGAATTTTTCCGTGGAAAGGTAGGCCACCCGGGCGTCGGGATTGTTGCGCAGGATGCAATGGCCGACGGCGTGCATCAGGTGGGTCTTGCCCAGGCCGGTGTCGCCGTAGATGAAAAGCGGATTATAGGCCTGGGCCGGCGCCTGGGCGACGGCGAGCGCGGCGGCGTGGGC
>DASRHD010000289.1:0-5333 GCA_035650695.1 Opitutaceae bacterium | reverse complement strand
AGGGCGAGAATGCCGTTGAGCTGCACCGTCTTGGCATCCGCTCCCGTGCCGATCGTGACGCTGCCGCCGTTCAAGGCCGCCTGGATTTGCGCCGCGGTGGGCTGGGTGATGCCCTGGGCGGTGAGGTCCGCCTGGGCGAGGGCGAGAGAAATAAACGCGCCGCCATAGCCCTGCTGGCTCGTGCTCGGCGTGAACGTGGTGGTTGAGACCTGACCGTTGGCGGTCGTGGTCAGAGTCACGGAGCTGCCGGTACGCAGCCCGGTGATGAGGGATTTTGCGTTGTCCTCCGAGCCGGCGAATGCGGTGAAGCGATCAGCCAGCGAATCGGTCACCTGGGCACCGCCTTGGGCGGACGCCTCGGTATCGAACGTTGCCGCCTCCTTGGCGACATCGTCCGCATCGGCCAGGACGGTTGCGGGCAGGGCCAGCGCCGTTAAGGCAAACATAACCGTTAGAATGGCGGGGCATGTTTTCATGATTCTCCTTGGTTGGGTTCGGTGCGGTAGACTGGGCTTTGGATAAGAAGTTCATCGGCAGGAAATTCGGGTGGGGCCGTTTCCCCCTGGCGGGCTGGGCCTGATTTTCCGCTTTGCAAAAAATTTCACATCAGGGGAGCCTTGATTCATGCCCATCCGCGCCTGGTTCCCCACCTTCATTTATAGCGAACCGCTGCAACGCGGCGGTCAGGCCCGCTTCAATTCCGCGCTGGCCAAAGAGTGCCGCCAGCTGCGCGAGTTCGATGCCGCCGGGCGCGCCTGGTCGACTCAAAATTATCCGGGAGGATACACCAGCTACGGCTCGATGGCGCAATTGCAGAAATTTTCCAGCACCTTCGCCGCCTTGGAAAAAAAACTCGCGCCTCATGTCCGGGCCTTCGCCCGCCGGCTCGACTTTGACCTCCGAGGCCGCGAGTTTCACCTGACCGATTGCTGGGTGAACATCATGCCGCCGAGCGCCGCCCATTCGCTCCATCTCCATCCGCTCTCCTTCATCAGCGGCACTTACTACGTCGTCACGCCGCCAGGCTGCCCCGGCCTCAAGTTCGAGGATCCCCGGCTCGACCGCTTCATGGCCGCGCCGCCCCGCCGCCCGGCCGCAAGCGGGGAGAACCGGACCCATGTCACCTACCCGGCGGAGGCGGGCAAGGTGATCCTTTTCGAAAGCTGGCTCCGCCACGAGGTGCCGCCTAATCGCATCGAGGCCGAGCGCATCAGCATCAGTTTTAATTACAACTGGACTTGAACTATCGCCTCTGGCCCGCGAACATTCAGGCAACCTTGCCCCGCCGCTGCGTGTCGCAACGCCTAGCCCGGCTTTTTCTCATGCATCAACCTTTCCGCCTCGTCCCGCCCGCCCTGCTCGCCTTTTCACTCGTCCTTCTTTTCGCCGGTTGCGGCGAAAAACCCCGCCATGATGACGAAGCGCCGCCGCTCGGGCCGAATGGCAAGCCGCTCCCGGTGCTCCATGCGCAAGATACGTTCTCCGACGGCAAACTCGTCGCTGAAATCACGCTCAGCCGCGGCTGGGGAAAAGGCGGTTTCAAGCCCGCGCCGATTCCCGGCCTGCCGTCGCCGGACGATGAGGACTCCGAAGATAAAAAGATCACGCCGGAGATGATCGATGCCCTCCAGCATCGCCGCTCCGAAAGCCCGCTCCCGCCGGTCATGCTCTGGCTGAAGCTGACCAGCGCCGCCAAGGAGCCGATCAAGGTCGAGATCGTCGACTTCAAATCTGAGCTTGGCGATTTTGCGGTTCAGCCTGACCATGTCACGCTGGGCCCGGGCGAAACCGCCCGGCCGGACCCGATGATTTCCCGCCTCGGTGTGACTTCGACCGAAATCCCGGTCACGGTTTCATTGCGCATCAACGGCAACAAGGAAGTTCGGGTGCTGACGTTGCGGCCGGTGGCCGGCGACGGCACGTGAAGCAGTTTTCGCGCAGCGCGCGGACCGGCGTTTCCCCGTTCACCGGCGGGTGAAGGAGGATCGACTTTCCCGTTCGCCGGCAAACGGCGGTTGAAAATAAGTTGCGAACCGCGGGCTTTTCTTTTTCGCGCCTGCCTCCCATACTGCCTCCTGCGTTTTGCATCTTTTTTGTATAAGGGTTGTTAAATCGAATCGTTTTGTTCCGCCCGGCTTGGCTTAACGGAAACTTGAATTATCGTTCTTCTCCCGCGGTTCCCCCATGAAACCTGCCTTTAATTTCGCGCTCGCCGTGAGTGCCGTCGTGCTCGCGCTTTCCTGCGGCTGTCAGAAGCCGCCCCCGCCGCCGACGGCTGACGCACCCAAGCCGGCGCTGCCGCCGCCGACGCCCGATACCACCATCGCGCGCCTGACCGAGCCTAAACCCGAACCGGCCATCCTTCCCCATAAAGTGGAGCCGAAGACGGAATTTCCCCAGGCCATGGCGTCGCTCGCGCCTGACGCCCCCGCCCCGAAGGTGGAAGCGCCTCCGCCCGATATCGTCAACGATCCGAATCGTCCGCCCACCAAGGGTCTCACTGCTGACGGTGTCACCACCGAACTCGTCATGCATGACTGGACCGGCGTCGTCCTCGTTCCGCTCGACGCTTCGATTTCACGGGCCCACACCGTTCTGGTGGCGATCGACCGGATCGAGGCCCATCCGCTGGATAGCGGCCAGGTCCGTATCTGGGCCCGGATTCGCAATATCACCGACGGCAGCCTGCCGACCGAGGTCGCCTGTTCTTTCCGCACCGCTGAAAGCCCCGAGCCCGACCGCCCGATTTTCTACAAGCTCGGCATTCCCCGCCGCGATTACCGCGATGTCTTCTTTCTTTCCCCGCCGGGGAAAAACCTCAATTCCTACACCGTGCTGGTGCGCAGCGGAGACGAGACCACCTCCGCCACGGGACAGTTGCACTGAACCCGCCCGCGCGCTGCCGGTTTTTCAGCGCATGCGCGCGAAAAACCACGCTGCCAGGCCGGCCATGCCGAGATTGGGCAGCCATGCCGCCGTTTCCGGCGAGACCAGCTGTTTCATCGCGAGCGACTCGGCGATGTTGTTGAGGAAAAAGTAGAGCAGGAACAGCCCGATGGATTTCGAGACTCCCACCGCGGGGTTCACCCGCACACCGGCCACGGCAAAAGGCACGGCGATGCCGATGACGATGAGCGGCCCGAAGGTCTCGGCGAAGAGCATGAAATAACGCACGGCGTAGGCGATCCCCAGGGTACTTCCTTCCGCCTGGTAGTAATCCATCACTCCGCGCAGCTCGAAAAGCGAAAGATCCACCGGCCGCTGCGTGACCAGCAGCATCAACTTTGGGTCTTCCCGGAATCGCGGCTCGACTTTTTCCGCAAACGGAGTCGAGACGGTGACCGCGCCCGTCTCCCCGTCAAACGTCAGCTCGCGCCCCTGGCGAAAGACCCAGGCCCGCCGCGCCGGATCGAACCAGGCTTCGTCCGCCAGCAAACGCCGCATCTCCCGCCGCCGGCTGTCCAGCTCCGACACGCTCGCCCCATAGCCGCGCTGGGTGAACTTGCTGTAGCGGTTGAAAAACCAGACCCGCCGGTCCCGCCGGTTGTCGAAGGCGACGTCATAAACCGCCCCGATATATTCCGCCGCCGCGGCCGCGTGAGACTGCCGGTGAAATTCCAATGCATCGAATACTGCCCGCGATTCCTCCACCGACCAGGGGATGACGCTCGAATTCAGCCAGAGGGTAAGACCGCTGAGAAGCACGCCCGCCACCCAGATCGGCCGCGTCAGCCGGAACCATCCCACCCCGGCGACGCGCATGGCCGTGAATTCCAGGTGCCGGTGCAGCTGCCCGAGCACGAACAGCAGGGAAACCAGCAGGGCCCAGGGCAGGACCACGGCAAAGAAGCTCGGCAGGGTCACGAAAAAATACACCGCCATGTCTCCCGGCCGCGCCCCCAGGTCGCGCAGGTCGCGGAAGCTGTCATACGCCACCTGCATGAGCAGAAGGCCGAGCGAGACCGCCAGCACCAGGCCGAGGACTTTCAGCCATTCGCGCAACAGATGGCGGTCGAAGAGGTTCACCCGAGCGATGGAAACGCTTCATCCGCCGAAAGCAAAGCCGAACGTGCGCGGGAACACTCCCTGCTTATACGGTCGAAATCCACATAGTTTGATTGCCCGCCCGCCCTCCTCCGCCTTTGCTGGACACGCTTTCCCGCGACCACATCACCCCTCTTCCATGCGCCCAACCTTGATGAGAAAAACCGCTCTTTCCCTCCTCCTTGCCTCCCTCGCCTTCGCCGGCCGCGCCGACGAGATCAAAATCGGCGAATATGCCTCGCTCACCGGCAAGGAGGCCGCCTTTGGTCAATCTTCCCACAAGGGCACGGTCCTCGCCATTGAGGAAATCAACGCCGCCGGCGGCGTGCTCGGCCGGAAAATCGACCTCGTCACCGAAGACGACCAGTCCAAGCCGGGCGAGCCCTCCACCGCCGTGCGCAAGCTCATCGCCCGCGACAAGGTCGTGGCCATCCTCGGGGAGGTCGCCTCCAGCCGCTCGCTCGAGGCCGCTCCCGTCTGCGAAGCCTCGCGCATACCGATGATTTCGCCCTCCTCGACCAATCCCAAGGTCACCCAGATCGGACGTTATATTTTCCGTGTCTGCTTCGTCGACCCGTTTCAGGGCACCGTTCTGGCCAAGTTCGCCAAGGACACCCTTCATGCCCATCGCGTTGCCCTCCTCACCTCGGTCTCGTCCGCCTACAGCGTCGGGCTGGCCAGGTTCTTCCGCGACCGCTTCACCGCGGACGGCGGAGAGATTGCCCTCGAGGCGAAATACTCCGAGGGGGACAAGGATTTTCATGCCCAGCTCACCGCCATCAAGGCGGCCGGCGTCGACGCCATTTTCGTGCCGGGATATTACACCGAGGCCGCCCTCATCTGCAAACAGGCCCATGAACTCGGCATCCTGGGCGTGCCGATTTTCGGCGGGGATGGCTGGGAGGCGCCCGAGCTCGTCCAGATCGGCGGCGCCGATGTCGAGGGCTGCTATTACTCCACCCATTATTCGCCGCAGGTGCCGTCGCCTGAAGTCCAGGCGTTTGTGAAAAAATACCAGGCCCGCTTCAACGGCGAAACCCCCGACGCCATGGCCGCGCTCGGCTACGATTCCGCCATGATCCTGGTGGACGCGATCAAGCGCGCCGGCTCGGTCCAGAATACCCGCATCCGCGACGCTCTCGCGGCGACGAAAGGTTTCCCCGGCGTCACCGGCCGGACCACCATCGACCGCCAACGCAACGCCACCAAGGCCGCCGTCATCATCACGGTAAAGGACGGCAAGTTTAAATTCGTCCAGACCGTCGAGCCGTGAGGGGCATACGAAGTCG
>DASRHD010000288.1:0-3529 GCA_035650695.1 Opitutaceae bacterium | reverse complement strand
CACACACACACACCTCACGTCTGCTCGACCGAATAGGGCGCCTCGGTTTGGACTGTCCGCCGGTTGTCGAGGCGCTTCGAGAGATCGAGCGGATCGCCCACGCCGACCGTCCCGCGTGCCACTTGATAGGCCCAGACCTGAAAATAAGTGAGCGTCGCGCCGCCGTAGATCGTCGAGAAGGCTCCGTCCACCGCATCCTGTCCGCACGAGATCTTGATCCGGCCGATGCGCGGCACATGGAAGCGCGCGTCGGTCGTGAACCACTGCCCGCCGAGATAAACCTCAGCGTAGGCATGAAAATCCATGTGGTTGTCCGGATCGGGAAATCCGATGTCCGGCAGATGGCCGCTTACATAGCGCGCCGGAATGTTGAATGTCCGGTTAAGCGCGATGGCCAGGTGCGCAAAATCGCGACACACGCCGTAGCCGCGCTGCAACACGTCCCAGGCGGAAAGATCGGGGCGGCCAGAAAGATGGCGGTATTCGATGTTGTCGTGCAGCCACTGGCTGATCGCCGTCACCCGCGGCAGGCCGTGCTCCACCTTGCCGAATTTTTCCCAGGCGAAATTGGTCAACTTGTCCGAATCGCAATACCGGCTGGGCAGGGTGTAGCGGAGCACCTCCGGCGGAAGCTGGTCCGGCGCGAGCGGCGTGGCGGCGGGAAAGCCGGCGTTGTCGGGCCGGGAGGTGGCGGCGATGATCGCGTCGTGGCGGAAAAAATTCGTGCCGGGCGCAAGGCTGACCCGCCAGAGGTGGTTGCCGTGGGAGTCCGTGTATTCCGTGGCCGGCAGATTGTCGCCCAGCGCCAGGGCTTGGAAGACCACCGCGTGATGGCGGTCCGAGCGCGGCTGCAAATTGAGCAGCAGCCACGCCGTGCCTGTGACTTCGTAGGCGAGGCTGCAACCGACGCGCAGGGTGATGTCGAACGTTGGCTCAGGCATGCGGCGATATCGTCAGCGCCTGGCGTGCCACGGTTCCTTACAGGCCAAAGGGGAGGCACTTCATCAGCGCGGCGGCGTGTCCTGGCGAAACGTGTTTGTCGCGGGTCGCGCGGCGCTTGGCTTTGGTGCTTTTCGCAGCCAGCAGGTGCCGGAAACCCGGCGTGCGGCGCATCATTTTTCCCGTGGCGGTGAGCTTGAAACGTTTGGCCACGGACTTTTTGGTCTTTTGCATGACCGCACTCTAATCGCCGACGGAGCGAAAGGCGAATTATAACGGATTCGGGCCGGCGTTCGGCTACGATTCCCGGGCTATTCGTGCCGGGATTGCTTAATTCATTCCGGCTTCCATACCGAATCAACCTGGAGGTTGCCGGAAGCGACTCGATTTTGGGCATCGAGGAGAATGTATTGAAGCGCGGTCGCGTGGGTAAATTCAGCGCGGTAGTAATAGCTGCGCTGACCGTCCTTCTCGCTGCGCTCCACCAGGTCCATCGAAAGCAGCTGTCCGAAACGCTTAAGATCGTCCTGGCTCTTTTTCGGAAGATGGGAGATGCGCTTCCACATCTCGGGCGTGAAGTCCCCCGCCTGCGAAGTTCCGTCCAGCCCGTGTTGGATCACCTCGCGCAGGTGGGCGGTAACCGGCGGTTCCGGATCGGCGATAGGCGGAAGATTGTCCAAGGGGAAGCGTCGCAGATTGAGCGGCAGCGCGAGCGGAGATTGCCGGCGCTGCTCGCGGATGCGCGGCATGTCGTAATAGTGCGCCCCCTTTTCGAGTTCGACCGGAAGATCCAACTCCACCGTGTCGTCGCCCGGCGGAAGGAAACAGAGGAAAATCTTGCCGCGTTTCAGGTCGTAAACGTTGGAATACTTGCTCGAAAAATAGCCGTCCTGCCGGCAGTCGCGCAGAATTTTTAACCCGTTTTCCACGGTCGGCTGGGGATGACGGGCGAGGGCGAGATCCAGCGGGCGCTGCCCGAAGCCGAAACCGCGGCATTGATTGTCCCGCTCGATGACCAGGCGGTTATCCTGGGCGCGGATCACGGCCGAGGCTCCGCTTCGGTCGGCCACGAGCAGGCGCGCGAAGGAAAAGCTCGGCTCCCAGTGGGATTGAAAGAAAGCGGCGGCTTCGCCGACAGTGCGGCAGGTCTCGAGCATGCGTTGGCTGGGGTTTCCCCGGACCCGCGCCGCTGCGCTCGCTTCCCACTTTTCGGAATAGCCGGCAATCCAGTCGAAGGCCAACCCCTCGATGTTCATTCCTCCCTGTGCCCAGCCGGTGTCGGTCCCGACGTACACCGCGCCGTAATGTCCGCTGCCACCGGGCTGGAACCAAATGATCGTCCTGGGATTGGCATTGTCCTCATTATTGCAAAAAAACGCATGGTCGGCGTCCGTGAGCACGAAGATCGTGCAGGCGCGCGCCGGAATAAAAACCAGCAACAAAATCAGGGCGCTTCCCCACAAATAACCGACTCGGCGGGAGGCCAATGGCTGAGGACGCATTTTTCCACAAAAGCCCAAATTTGGCTGATGGCGAGCTCCGGCGCCGATCAAGCCGGCGCCGCGCACCAGCGCTTGACCAGGCTCGGCACGACGACCTCCGCCGAGCCGCGCAGAACCTCAAACCCGAATGGCGCATCAGGCGGATCGAGGTCGACCAGCACTTTTTCCGCCTGAAACCGGGCATGAATCGCCAGTCCCGCCGCGGGATAAACCGCGAGCGAGGTGCCGACCACCAGGACGCGTCCGGTGTCCTTCAAATGACGCACCGCTTCGTCGAATCGCGGCACCTCCTCGCCGAACCAGACGATGTGCGGACGGAGCTGGCTGCCCCGCGCGCAGGTGTCGCCCAGCTTGATTGGCTTATATCCGATTTCGTGGACCAACGATTCGTCGATGGAGCTGCGGGCCTTGGTCAGCTCGCCGTGGAGATGAATCACGTTCCTCGAGCCGGCGCGCTCGTGCAGGTCGTCGACATTCTGGGTGATGACGACGACCTCGAAAATTTTTTGCAGCTCCGCGAGCGCCAGGTGGGCGGCGTTGGGCTTCGCCCGCTCCAGCGCCGACCGGCGTTCGTTATAGAATTTCAGGACCAATTCCGGATTGCGGTGCCAAGCCTCCGGCGTGGCGACGTCGGTGATGCGATGGTTTTCCCACATACCGTCGGCGCCGCGGAAGGTGGCCAGGCCGCTCGGCGCGCTCACCCCCGCGCCGCTCAGCACCACGATCTTTTTGGGATTTAATTCCGGTTTGGACATTTCCTTTGCTGGGAACCGCACTTCACAAAAGATAACGAAGAGAACAAGTGGCGATCGAGCCGTCGATGCAAGGGTGCCAACGGCACCCCTTCGTTCCCTTTGTTGTCTTTTGTGAAATTCAGCTGCGGAATGCGGCGCCGCTCAGTACGACGATTTTTTGGGGATATAGCTGCGATTTGGACATTTCCCTCGTGGGGAATCGCACCTTACAAAAGATAACGAAGAGAACAAATGGCGGTTGAGCCGTCGATGCAAGGGTGCCAACGGCACCCCTTCGTTCCCTTTGTTGTCTTCTGTGAAATTCAGCTGCGGAATGCGGCGCCGCTCAGTACG
>DASRHD010000287.1:0-4051 GCA_035650695.1 Opitutaceae bacterium | reverse complement strand
GCCTCCGAAGCCATTGATCCGGGTTCGACTCCCGGCGTTCGCACCAGCTTTCGCCGCGGCCAATCAGCCGCGTTCAAGCCGCCCGATCCCGCTTCGATTCCAGCCGGGCCCGGACCAGTTCGACCGCCACCGGAACCAGTGAAATCACGATGATGGCGATGATCACTAGGCTGAAGTTTTTCTTCACCACCTCGGTGCCGCCGAAGAAATAACCAAGATAGGTGAATGAGCAGGCCCAGGCGGTGCCGCCGATGAGATTGAAGGCAAAAAAACGAGAATAAGACATGCGGCCGACGCCGGCGACAAACGGGACAAAGGTGCGTAGAATCGGCAGGAAACGGGTGAGGACGATGGAGCGGCCGCCGTATTTCTCAAAAAAAGCATGGGCGCGCTCGAGGTGTTTCTTGCGCAACAGCCAGGAGTCCTCGCGGCTGAAGACCTTCGGGCCGAGGGCGGCGCCAATGCCGTAGTTGGTCATGTTACCCAGGACAGCGGCAAGCGAGAGGGTGAGGGCGAGGAGGTGCGGGTTCAACGCCCCGCCGGCGGCGAGCGCCCCGGCGGCGAAGAGCAACGAGTCACCCGGCAGAAAAGGCGTCACCACCAGGCCAGTTTCGGAAAAGATGATGGCGAAGAGCAGGGCGTAGGTCCAGGCGCCGTAGTCGGCGATGATCGCCTGGAGATGGCGGTCGATGTGCAGAACGAAGTCGACCAGCTGCCGGAGCAATTCGATCATGGAGAGGAAACAAAAAAGGCGGGCCGAGAGGCTCGGACCCGCCCAAAGGTCGAACGCGGGGTGCGGCTCAGACGTCGGGCTTGGTCTTGCGCAGGCCCTGAACGCGGTCGCCGGCCTTCCATTGGCCGCGCTTCTTGAGCAGCTCGATGCGCTCGAAGCGCTTCAGGACGTTGCGCTTGATGACGATGCCGCCGGAGCTTTGCAGGCTTTTGTGCTGTGACATGGTGGGAAAATCGAGGTTGCGATGAGTTAAAGGGGCGACGAAGTAGCGTTCGCCAGCGCCCATGACAAGTATTTTTCGCCCACGCTGTCCGCCCGGACGACGATCCATTCGGGCGTATCATAGGGATGGAGGGCGAAAAGCCATGCTTCCAGGGCCGACTGCCGGGCCGGCAAAAACTTGAAACAGAGGCGGAATTCCTCCGTCCGCTCCTGCTTGCCCTGCCAGAAATAATGCGAGGCGATCGGGCCTTCAATTTGCACGCAGATGGCCAGATGCTGCCTGACGGCATCTTCGGCCAGCCTTTCGGCCTCGTCGCGCCCAGCCACGGTTGTCCAAGCAATGAGCATGCATCAGCGTGTGCCGGCAGCGCCATTTGGAGCAAGCCGGGAAAATAGCTTGACGGAATCCGGAGGGGGCATCGTTATTGACGGTTTTCATTCATGCATGCCGCTATGAGAGACGATTACATCAAGGAAGCCCAGAAGGTCATAGCCGATCCCAACGTATTGATCAGCGTCGTGTCGCGTCGCGTCAAGCAGCTGCGGCGCGGTAGCCGTCCGCTGGTGGAATCGCTGGAAAAACTGGCGCCCGAGGACATCGCCCTCCGCGAAATCATCGAAGGCAAAATCAGTTTCGAGCCTGGCGAGAACTAAGTCCCCTCGCGCGGTGACACGTTCCTGGCCCGGCGCTGTCCGGAAGCATCGTCATGTCCGCGCCCAAAAAAGATTCCGACCGCTACACGGAGATCCGCAACAGCCGGGCGTTGCGCGATTACTTCGTGGACGAAAAGTTTGAAGCCGGCCTCCAGCTGCGCGGCACGGAGGTCAAGTCCATCCGCGCCGGCCGGGCCCAGATCAACGACGCCTTCGGCCGGGTGATGCAGGGCGAACTCTGGCTGATCAATGCCTACATCGACCAGTATGAGTTCGGCAACCTCAACAACCACGACCCCCGCCGCACCCGCAAGCTCCTCCTCCACCGGCATCAGATCCGCAAGATCGCCCAGGCGCTGGATGCCGGCGGCCGTACCCTCATTCCGCTCCGGATGTATTTCAAGGATGCCCTGGTCAAGGTCGAGGTCGCCCTCTGCACTGGCAAAAAACTTTTCGACCGGCGCGAGGACGTGAAACGCAAGGACCAGCTGCGCGACGTGCAAAAGGCGCTCAAGTACCGCCGGAAATGAAGCCGCCGCGCCACACCGTCGCCGTCCGGGTGCCGGCGAGCACGTCCAATTGCGGGGCCGGATTCGACACCCTCGGGCTCGCGCTTCAGCTCTACAACCGCGTCCTCCTCCGGCGCGCGCCCGATCCCGGGCCGCAGCCGGACACCCCGGCCGACGCGCGTGCGCAAGCCCTGGTCGCCGCTGCCACGGAGGCGTTTTTTGCCGAAACCCGGGTCAAACCGTTCGGATTTTTCTACACGATTTCCGGCAAGGTGCCGGTGGCCCGCGGTCTTGGTTCCAGCGCCACCGTCCGGGCCGGGATCATCGCCGGGCTGGACCGGCTGGCCGAAACCCGGCTGACCAAGCGGCGCCTGATTGCCCTGCTTGCCGGGCTGGAGGGCCATCCGGACAACGCCACGCCGGTGGTTCTGGGCGGCTTCACCGTTTCGCGCACCGACCCGGCCACCGGCGAATATGTCGACGCCCTGCGGTTCACCGTGCCCGACGACCTCGCTTTTGTCGTCGCCTCGCCGCAAATCGAAATGCCGACCGGCGCCGCCCGGGCGGCATTGCCGGCGACGCTGCCGTTTGCCGATGCAGTCCGGAGCATGAACAGCGCGGCCTTCTTTGTTGCCGCACTCGCCGCGCTCAACTACCAGAAGCTGCGCCCGGCGGTGCGCGATTTTTTTCACGAGCCGTACCGGCTGCCGCTCATTCCTGGTGCTCAGGCGGCGATCGAGGCAGGGGTGGCGGCCGGCGCGCTCACCGGCTGGCTGAGCGGAAGCGGTTCCAGCGTGGTCTGCCCGAGCATGGCCGAATCGACCGGGGCGGCGGCAAAGGCCATGGCAGGAGCATTTGCCGGCGTCGGCGTATCCTGCGAGACCCGCGTGCTGCACGCTGACAACGGCGGGCTGCAGGTGGATTGAGGCCGGTCCTAGGCGAGGGGCAGGTCGGCCCGTTCAATCGGCGGATGCGCCTCAGGCCAATACTTGAGAATTTCCATCGCCAGCCGGCGCCAGAGAAACGGCTTGTGAATCACGCTCTTTAAGGCGGGAAACTGGGCAAACTCCTCGTCGGTCAGGTCGATGCCATGGCCGGTGATGAGAATGAAAGGCACGCCCGGCATGATGGCGCTGGCGCGCAGCACAAACTCAAAACCGTTCAGATCCGGCATGTAAAAATCAGTCACAACCGTACCGACGTCAATGCGCGGAAGTGCCTCAAGCGCCTCAAGCGGCCGGCTGAACGTGAAGACCGGACGGTTCAGATTATCGCTGAGAAGCTGGGCAAGCAGGTCGATGTAAGAAGTCTCATCATCGACGATCACAATCGCTTTTTTTGAGCTGGAGGACACGGACAGAACAGTAGGTAAACAACTACCTATTTGGAGCGACTTTCCGGCCAATGGAAGTTCAATAAAATGTAAAATTTATTGGCATGATTTATGCGCGAAATGCTTCGCCGCTTGTGCCTTACGATCGGAAACGCACACTGGGCGGCATGCTGCATCTTGTGCTTTTCGCGCCGCAGATTCCGCAAAACACCGGCAATATCGGCCGGCTCTGCGCGCTCACCCGGTCGCGGCTTCATCTCATCCATCCGCTTGGATTCAAGATCACCGATCGGCATCTGCGCCGCGCCGGGATGGATTACTGGAAGTCGCTCGATGTGCATGAACACGCCGATTGGGCCGCGTTTCGCGCCAGCCTGGTCGCGCCACCCCGCCTCTGGCTGTTCACCACCAAGGCGCAGCAAACATTCTGGGAGGCGCGTTTCACCGATGGCGACGGCCTGGTTTTCGGCAACGAAGGGGAGGGTGCGCCCGCCTGGCTCCACGAGGAGTTGCGAGAAACCCGCGTCACGATTCCCCACGCCAATCCCGACCTGCGTTCGCTCAACCTCAGCACCGCCGCCGGCATCGCGTGCTACGAGG
>DASRHD010000286.1:0-3486 GCA_035650695.1 Opitutaceae bacterium | reverse complement strand
TCCGCCGCCGGCTCCACCGGTGAAACGACAGCATGGATACCCTCTTTCGTCGGCGCGGCAAATTCGGCGCGCTTCGCGCCGCGTACCCATTTTTGCCCGCCCCAAACGGCCCTGGCGACCCTTGCGGGCCGCCAGGACGGTTTTCATACCCTAACTGTTTACCCCCTGCAAACGGGGCGGGAAAATTCCTACTACACGGCGGTGGAATTTCGACGAGAAAAGGGCGCCCCCAGATGACATTTTTGTAATCTGTGGCTCCGTCGTTGACCTCGTTGATAAATGACCTAGGTAGTTTCGCCATTCCGTAACCTGATCACTGCCGTGAAGTTGATTCAACTGGTCTACGTCAGCTCAGCGACGGCGCCGATGAGCAAGACTGATTTGCTCGCCTTGCTCAACCGGACCCGGGTGAAAAACGAACAAGCGGAGATTACCGGGATGCTTTTGTTCAAGGATGGTAGCTTCATGCAGGCGCTGGAAGGCAGGAAGTCGGTGGTCATTCCACTGTACGAAAACAAGATCAAGCGGGACCCGCGCCACACCGGCATCATCACGCTCTTCCAGGCTGAAATTGCCGAGCGGGAATTTCCCAACTGGTCGATGGCGTTTCCCGATTTGAACGATGCCAGTCTCGCCGCCTATCCCGGCTATAGCGAATTCCTCAATGTTTCATTCAAGGACAAGTCATTCACGAGCGACAAGTCCAAGGCCAGGCGGCTGATCTCCATCTTTCGCCAAAACATGCGATGAGACGCGGTCAGCGGCGGAGAGTTGGAGCGTGACGAAGTGAAACAGGGGTCCGCTTGCGCGGGTCTCGGTCCTCTTTAGCATTCGGCATGCTTCGATTTACTTACGTCAACGGGCCGACGGCATTGATTGAACTCGAGGGGCTGCGGCTGCTGACCGACCCCACGTTTGACGAGGCCGGCCGGGATTACCGGACGCCGGCCTACGTTTTGCACAAGCTCACTTCCCCCGCGCTGCGTCCGGAGACGCTGGGTGCAATCGATGCCGTGCTGCTCAGCCACGACCACCATTTCGACAATCTGGACGTTTCAGGCCGGGCGGTCGCGGCGGCGGCGCAACAGGTCATTACCACCCAGGCGGGAGCCAGCCGGCTTGGCGGCAACGCCGTCGGACTCGCTCCCTGGGAGTCGCTTGATCTGCCGTCAACCGCCGAGGCCAAAATTCAGGTCATTGCCACCCCCGCCCGGCACGGCCCGGTGGACGGTGATCGCGGGCCGGTCATAGGATTTATTCTCCGCCGCGCCGTCCATCCGGAAAAAGTGATCTACCTCTCGGGCGATACCGTCTGGTATGAAGGTGTGGCGGAAGTGGGCCGCCGATTTAAGGTGGAAATCGCGATCTTGTTCATGGGGGCGGCGCGAGTGCGGGAGGTGGGTCCGGCGCACCTGACCTTCACCGCGGCCGAGGCAGTGGAGGCAGCGCGGGCCTTCGATGGCGCCAGGATAATTCCGCTGCATTGCGAAGGCTGGGCGCATTTTTCGGAATCGCGCGCAGATATTGAAAAGGAATTTGCCAAGGCCGGACTCCAGCATCGGTTGTGCTGGCCACCGCCAGGGCGCGGTCTCGAGCTGGCGCTTTGAATGGCGCAATTTGGTCGAAAGCTTGTTTTTCATCGCGAGGACTCCTACCGTCCGTAGCGCGTGAAAAGATCCAGCTTGTTATTGGTCGCCGTGGCCGCGGCGCTGCACGGTCAGGTGGCGCTCTATGTACAGGATGGCGAATCGATGGCCTTGGTGCAGGACGCTCGAAAGACAGCGATCATCGACTGCGCGCCCATGATTGAAAGGAACGGCCAGCTGGAGCCGTCGTCCAGTCGTCGTTATGCGCTGCAACCTGTTCCGGAATATGCACCCATCTTGGTCACGGTTCGAAACTTCGAGGTTAAGACCTTTTACTGGAATTACGTCGATATCGCGGAGGAGATGAACCATGATTTTATCTTCAGTGCGGAATTCGAAGCGCCTTATCCGCTCGATCACGTGTTCATGGCGCTTGAATTGATTCCGGAAAAGGGAAATGAAATAATTTTTCTTCGCGAAATCGGGACGCTGGCAGCGCATGAACCTCATCTTCTCTCGGAGACGCTTCCCGTGCAGAATATCTTGGGACGCTGCCGCTATCGATTGCACATATTCGTCAAAGGCCGCGAAGTGTTAAATTCACTCATGCCAGCGGAAACCCGCGAAGAAATTCTCGATCACATGGTGGCGCGACGTGTCGACGGCGCGCCGGACGGCCCGCCCCAGCTGTTCATCGACCCGGCACCGGCATATCCGGAATCGCTGCTCAAGTCAAAGGTGACGGGCGAGGTGGTGGTGCGCATTCACATTGATACGCGCGGGCGGGTGCAAGATCCGCAAGTGGTGAAGGCCTCCGATCCTGCTTTTGGCGCGGCGGCACTCGAGGCGGTCAAAATGTGGCGTTTTCTACCGCTGATTCGCCACGGTCAGCCGGTGGCGACCGCGGCGGAAATGCCGTTTTCTTTTGCGCCACCTCCGCCAGCCGCGGGCGGCGGTTGACGTCCCCGATGTCGGTGGAAATTTTCATCGAAGAATCACGCGTTCAGATCGGTTAGACGCGGGTCAATCCTTATCATGAAATCGCCGGCGGGACGGCGATTCATTCCTCTTCGTCCTCCCGCAGTTCGTCGTGGTTGTAAGGGAGTTTCTGGGGAAGAAAATAAAAATAGACCATCAGCCACCAGCTCCAGGATCGGCGATAGAGCAAAAGGGGAAGGCCGACCGCGCCGAGCCCGGCCAATATCAGGGTGGCGGGGCCGCTGAGTATGTGGAAAAAATAACAAAGCATGAGCGGAACGACGAAGCCGAACGCCGTCACGCCGTAGTTGATGACGAACGGCCCGAGGAAAAATCCCTCGCCGCGGTCGAAGCGCAGCCCGCAATTCGCGCATCGTCGGTTGACCCGCAGGATCCCTGCCGGCGGGAATAGCGTGGGGGCGCCGCAATTGGGGCAACGGTTGGCGAGCCCGCGGGCGACGATCTGGCCTCGGTTGACGTTCATACGGCGGCAAGGTAGCCGTGGATTTATTTCTCGCCAGAAAAAGCATGAACGAGGGAGGCCGAATCAGCTTTCGATCATCCATCCAGCACGGCGCTCCTGGCACCGCCTTCGCCTCCTCGCGCTGGCCTGAAGGCACGCGCGCTTTTGTGAGGCAGGCCTGCCGCCCCGCATGGCGGGCGACAGGCCGCCAACGTCAACGATAACCGCCGCCGGCGCGCAGCGCTTCGCCGGTGATCCAGCCGGAATCGTCCGAGGCGAGGAAGGTGGCCACGGTGGCGATGTCCTCCGGCTGGCCGATACGGCCGAGCGGCGTCTCGGCCTCGGCCTTTTTCTGAAAGTCACCGCCCACAAAACCCGCCTGATGCAGTCCTTCCGTTTCGATCATGCCGGGACTGATGGTGTTGACGCGGATCTTGCGCGAGCCGAGCTCGGTGGCGA
>DASRHD010000285.1:0-3445 GCA_035650695.1 Opitutaceae bacterium | reverse complement strand
TGACCGCGATCTGGAGGGTCAGGCCTCTTTTTCCGGCGATTTCGATTATTTTGCCGGATTGCGCGAGCGCGGCCCGCTTGCCGCGCACTATGCCGGGGTGGAAAACGCGCTGCTCAAGTCGGTCTGGCCCTATGCGCGGCGTTCTCCTGATTTTGCCCGCCCGGGTGAAAACACGATCGATTGGGGCCCATGGGTCGACACCGGTTCGCTTTACGCCCAGCTTTATCCGCAGCTGGCTTCCCTCAAGCTCTGCGATCTTGTGGCCGGCTGCGGCCTGGAGAACGAACTGGCGCGGCTGGCGGCGGCACACTGTCCGCCGGCGCGGCGTCATTACCACGCCGCCTTGTATGATGCGCTGGCCGGTGCTCTCCTCCTTGCCTCGCTGGCGCGTGAGCCCTGGCTGGCGGACCTCAGCCTCGGCCAAATGCTGGCCCTGAGCGCGCTCGATCCGGAAAAACGCGATGCCCTTCGGCAGGACACGTTTTTTTAGCGGCCGCCATCATCCGAGCGGATATTTTTTCCAGCCGGCAAGCTGGGCCAGGACGCGCAAGGCGAAGAGCGGATTGGTTTTCAAATAGCGCGGACCGAGCCGTCGCGGCTCCATCCCGAGCCGAAAAAGCCATTCCAGGCCGCGGCGCCGGATCCACTGCGGCGCCTGCCGTACCCGGCCGGAGAAGAAGTCGAACGCCGCGCCGACGCCGACGAGCGCGCCCGCGTCCAGTTCGCGCCAGTGGGCCGCCATGAAGCGCTCCTGTTTCGGCGTGCCGAGCCCGACCCAGACGATATCCGGTTTTTTCTCCGCCAAATCGGAGCGCAGCGCCGTCCACTCGCCGTCGGTCAAGGGCCGGAAGGGAGGGGTGAATATTCCGGCGATTTGCAGTCCGGGAAAGCGCACCATCAGTTTGTCCCGCAACGCTTCGGCCACGCCGGGTGCACCGCCGAAAAAATAATGCGTCAGGCCGACAGTCCGACCGGCATCGCACACCGCCAGCATCAGATCCGGCCCGTAAACGCGCGTGACCTGCCGGTGTCCATGACGGTGTGCCAGCCAGACCAGCGGCATGCCGTCCGGCGCCGTGAACCAGGCGTGGTTGAGAATTTCCCGGAAAGCCGGATCGCTGCGGGCCTCGCTCAGCCCATGGGCGGTGCCGAAGCAGACATAGCCGGACCGGGCACCGCCGCGGACCGAGAGCAAAAGGTCACGCGCGCGATCGAGGGTGAGCGCCGACACGCCCACGCCGAGCACATTGAAGCGCGGAATCTCGTCCGGCTGGGGCCGGGCGGCCACGGGCGGTTTTTTTGTCAGCTGAGTCATGCAGCGCGCCTGCCTGGCGATGCCTCGACGCTGGCCGGAAGCGACGCGGCTGGCAACCGCGCACCGGTTGCGCCGCTCAGGGCTTGCCCCCCCGCGCGCCCATCCGCAGCCCGGCGTAGAGCTTGGCCAGGGTCTGGTTCCCAAGCGTGTCCAAGCGAAGATGGGCCTCGGAAAAATCCTGCTCCGCCGTCGACTCATTCGGCACGGCCACGCACCAGAGTCCCGCCGCCCGGGCCGCGGCGATGCCGGGTGCGGAATCTTCCAGCGCCAGCACCTCGTCGCCCCGCAGTTTGAGCGATTTCAGGGTGGCGAGATAAAGGTCGGGCGCCGGCTTGGGCGGCGTCTCATCGTTGTCGCGGCAGGAAAGAAAATCGAACTTCTCAAACAACCCGAGATACTTGAGGTACCCGGTGACATGCGCCGACGCGGAGTTGGAGGCAACCGCGAGCTGCAGGCCGCGCTGCCGGGCTTCGTTGATCAGCTCGACCACGCCGGGCAGCACCTTCTGCTGTTCGAGGCGCTCCTGATTGATGCGCAGCCGCTCGGTCTCGAGCTCGGAGCGCGGCGCAGTCGGTCCGAACGCCTTCCACGGATCAAAATCCGCCTCAATCGTGCCGACGGCGCGGATGAACTTGGCCCGGTCGAACGGCATGTTGCGCTTGCGGTGAACCTCCGCGAAAGCGTCGATCAACGGCGTTTCGGTGTCGAAAATAAGGCCGTCGAAATCAAAGACTATGGCACGGATCATGAAAGAAGGCTGACAACAATGACGTGCGGGCGGGGCAAAAGGAACAGCGCCGCGGGCCTATTTTTTTGTATCGAAGCGGTAAAAGAGGCCAGCCAAATGCATGTCAGGCCGGCTTATTACAGCTTTTTTTCTTTTTTACCGGCTTTAATCTGCAAATCGAATGCGCAAGGACTGGACGCCATGGCGGAAACTTTCCAGCGTGCTCCTCCATGCCCCGGATCCCATTCTCCGCCTCCTGCCGCCGCTTTGCCTCGGCCGCCGGTCTTTTTCTCGCCATGAGTTCACTTCTCTCTGCCATGCCCGCCACCCACAACCGCGCCGAAATTCCCGCCAAGTATAAGTGGGATTTCACGCCGATCTTTGCCAGCTGGGACGCGTGGGACGAAGGCATGAAAACACTCGACGCCAAGATGAGCGAATTCGCCGCGCTCAAGGGCACTCTGGCCAAGGGGCCCGACGCCGTGCTGCGCGCCTACAAGCTCTACGACGAGATCGGCATCCTGCAGTACCGGGTTTATTGCTACCCGCAACTCCAGCGCGACATCGACACGCGCGATCAGGCGGTGTCGGCCAGGTTCCAGCGCGTCCAGGCGCTTTTCGCCAAATTTGGCACCGCTACTTCCTGGTTCACACCCGAACTCCTCGCCATTCCGCAGGCCACGATGGAAAAATGGATCGCGGCCACGCCGGGTCTCGGCATCTACCGCTTTACCATTTCCGAGGCCTACCGCCAGCAGCAGCACGTGCTCGACGAAAAGGGCGAACGGCTCCTTTCCTATGCCGCCCGGTTCAACCAAGCGCCGACCGAGACCTTCCAGGAACTGAGTACGAGCGACATCAAGTTCCCCAAGATCAAATTGTCCGACGGCCGGGAGGTCACGCTCACGCCCGCCGCCTACCAGGCCGTGCTGATGACCAACCGCAACCAGGCCGACCGCGCCGCCGCCTTCGAGGCTTATTACAAGACCTACGCCGCCACGGTGAACACCTACGCCGCGATCTATAACGGCCTGCTCCAACGCGACTGGTTCCTCGCCCAGTCGCGCAATTTCAATTCCACCCTCGACGCCGCCCTCGACGCCAACGCCATCCCGCCCGCCGTGGTGCAGAATCTCGCCGACACGACCCGCGCCGGCACCGCGCCGCTCCAGCGCTACCTCCGCCTGCGCAAAAGGCTCCTCGGCCTCCAGACCTACCATCTCTACGACAATTTCCTGCCCATCTTCGACGTCGAAAAAAAATATCCCTACGACGAGATCGTCCCGCTGGTGATTTCATCGGTCGCGCCGCTCGGCGCCGATTACCAGGCGAAATACCGGCAGTTCACCACCGGCGGCCGGATCGACGTCTATGAAAACGACGGCAAGCGCAGCGGCGCCTAC
>DASRHD010000284.1:0-4388 GCA_035650695.1 Opitutaceae bacterium | reverse complement strand
GGCGGCACCGGTCTCGGCCTGGCGATCTCGCGCCGGCTGGTCAAACTGATGGGCGGAGACATCTGGCTGGAAAGTGCGCCGGGAGTGGGAACCACCTTTCATTTTGTCATTCCCCTGTTGCCGGCGGAGGGCGCAGTCGCCGCGACGACCGCTTCGGCACCGCCCGATCTGGCCGCGAGCCGGATTCTGGTGGTGGATGACAACGCCACCAACCGTCGCATTCTGGAGGAAATGCTGCGCGGCTGGCGCGCCGACGTGACCAGCGCGGCCGACGGGATGAGCGCCCTGCGGCTGCTGGTCGAGGCGAAAACCGCCGGTCATCCCTTCACCCTCGTACTGACCGACTGCCAGATGCCGGAAATGGACGGATTCGACCTGGCGGAACGGATCCGGTTGGAATTTTCGGACAGCTTGATCATGATGCTCAGTTCCAACGACCGCACGTCCACCGCGGCGCGTTGCCAGGCGAGCGGAATCAAAGCCCACCTGGTCAAGCCGGTGCGGCAGGCCGACTTGATCGAAGCGATCAGGACCGTGCTGGCGAACGCGCTCAAGTCAGACCGGCCGCTGCGAACCGCCTCGGTCGGCGCCGACACCGCGCCGAAGCCGGTGCGAAAGCTCCGCATCCTCCTCGCCGAGGACAATCTCGTGAACCAGAAGGTGGCGATGAAAATGCTGCAACAAATGGGGCACGACGTGACGCTGGCGGAAAACGGCCGGCGTGCGGTGGAGTTGCAGCGCACCGGCGCCTTCGAGGTGGTGCTGATGGACGTGCAGATGCCGGAGATGGACGGCCTCGAGGCCACCTCGACCATCCGGCGTGAGGAAGCAGGCAGGTCCACTCATTTGCCGATCTTCGGCCTGACCGCTTTTGCGATGAAGGAAGATCAGGAACACTGCCTGGCGGCGGGAATGGACGGCTGTCTGGCCAAGCCGATCCGCAGTTCGGAGCTGATTAAAATGCTCAACACCTTGCCCGAACCGGCGCAGGCGGTCGGAGCCGTCAGCTGAGCCGGAAAAGAGCGGCCTGGAGTGCGGTAGCGGGGGCGATCCGGCGAAGAAAGCGCGGTTGCGCATCTCGCCGATCATTTGCAATTTACGAGTCACGACCGACATGATTTCACCCAACTGTAACGCAACGCGGCGGCGAATAGACGATACTGGAGCGGCCTTGATTCCAGCCTTCCAGACCATGCCAGAAACCACAGTACCGGATCCGCCAGACGATGCTTCATCGGTGATCGGCGCATCCGGGCTGGGCGGGGAAGTGCTGCCGCAGGAATTTCCCTCGACCGGTCTGCCGGCATTGAGCGCGGAGGCCACCTCACTGGAATCGCTCGTTCATCATCGCGAGTCGGTCGACGTCAAGACGCCGCTGGAAAGTGCACACCGTTCATTTCGCGATCGTGGAGTGGAGTTCATGGCGGTGCTGCGGGCCGGCCGGGTGGTCGGCCTGTGCTCGCGCGGACAGATCGGTTTTGTCATGGGGTCACGCTTTGGATTTGCGCTTTACAGCCAGAGCCCGGTGGAGACGGTGCTGGTGGCAAATCCGCTGATCGTGGCGCACGACATTCCGGTGCGCCAGCTGCTGGACCGGGCGATGGCACGGCACGGCGACGAATTCCACGAGGAGATTGTGCTGGTCGACGCCGAGCAGCGCCTGCTCGGACTGATTCGGGTGGAAGCGGTGGCGCAGTTGCAATCCCGCCTGGTGGCGGAGCAGCTCGACGAACTGCGCCGGCAGCAGGCGACGCTTCGACAGCAAAATCTCGAGCTGTTCCGCGCCTATCACGCCTTCCGTCAATCGCAAGGACGGTACCTCGGCTTGTTCGAAGGCCATACGCTGGGCGTGGCGCTGCTCGACACGCAAGGCAAGGTCCACGAGCACAACCGGCGGCTGGCGGAGCTGCTCGGTTTCACAGAGGCGCCGGGCGCGAGCCTCTCGCTCACGGAGGGCATGGAGGCAAGGGAGCGGACGGCGTTTCTCGCCCTGCTGGAGACCCAGGCCCAGGGCGGCGGCGCGCCGACCACGGCTGAATTTGTCATCCAAGTGCCGGGGCGGGGCGGCCGGCTCTTCCGCTGTTCCACCGGCTGGATTCGCGAGACCGGCCAGATCTGCGCCTGCCTCGACGATATCACGGACCAACGTGCCTTGGAGCAAAACGTCCTCCGCCAGGAAAAACAAAAACTGCTCGATACCCTGGTCGGTGGAATCGCCCATGAGCTGAACAACAAGCTCACCCCCGTGCAGGGATTTGCCGAGCTGCTCAATCTCGAGGCGGCGGGCGCGACGCGAAATTATACGGAAATCATCATGAGAAGCGTGATGGAGGCCGCCGACATCATCCGCCAGCTTCTGCAGCTGTCCAAGCCGACGACCCCCTCGGTGCAGGCGGTGGATCTCTGCGCCATTGTGGAGGAGACGCTGGTGATGCTGCGTTTCCAGCTCCGGGAAACGCCCTGTGAGGTGCAGACGGTGCTTCCCTCCTCGCCGGTCTGGGTGATGGCGGACGCCGGCCAGCTCAAGCAGGTGGGGATCAATCTGGTCCTCAACGCGCTTCAGGCGATGGAAGGACGGCCGGAGCCGGTGCTGTCGATCGAGGTGCGGGCGTCCGGCCGGTGGGGCCTGCTGGCCGTGACCGATAACGGCTGCGGTATCGCCCCCGAGCACCTTGGGCGGGTATTCGATCCGTTTTTCACCACCAAGGGTTCGGATCGCGGCTCGGGCCTGGGCCTGAGCATCTGCTTCAGCATCGTCCGCCAGCATGGCGGGGAAATTTCGGCGGAAAGCGAGCCGGAAAGAGGCGCCCGCTTCACCGTCTCGCTTCCGCTGGAGCGAACCGTTCCGGCAACGGTCGTGCCCGCCCGAGGCAACACCCCGCGGGCCATCCTGGCGCCGAGCGGCACGCGTGTGCTGGTGGTGGAAGACGAGGAAGTGGTTCGCCGCCTTTTGCAGGAGCTGCTGCGCAGTCAATTCGGCTGCACGGTCGACCTGGTGGCGAACGGCCTGGAGGCATTGAAAGCGATAGAACGGGAGGATTACGCCCTCGTGCTCTCGGATATCCGCATGCCGGAAATGGACGGCATCGAATTTTATCTGCGGCTGCGCCAGAGCAACCCTCTCGCCGCCCGCCGGTTCGTTTTTATCACCGGCCATCCGGGCGAACAACATCTCGAGGCGGAAATTGCCCAATGGAACGTATCCGTCATCGCCAAGCCCTTCACCCTGCCGCACCTTGCCGAAGTCTGCGGGCCTTTTCTCCATTCGGTGGGAGTCGGACGGCGGGACGATTGATCGCGCGGCCGGTCGCCGGCGGTTAAAATGTGATGTCGGTCGTCAGCCGGACGGTGAGGCCCGGATACGGGCTGACGGAGAGGCGACTCGCCGGCTGCCACGCAAATTTTGCGTTCAGCAGGTTGTCCAGATTGAGGTTGAAGCGACAATTCTTCCAGCGATAGCTGGCGCCGGCATTGTAGACCATCCAGGCGGCCACATAATAACCGGGCTGGGTCGGCACACCCAATGTCGTCACCGTAACCCGCGTCTTCGGATCGGCCTGAGCGTTTTCGCCGGGGGCCTTTCCGACATATTCGGCGTCGGCAAAGAGGCTGAAATTTCTCAGGCGGCCTTCAGTGAAGCGATAATGCAGCAGCAGATTGGCCAGTCCGTCCGGCACATTGCGCGCCCGGCGTCCGAACGGGTCGCGAAATTTCATCCGGGTGAAGCTGGCGATGACGGAGAGATTTGGCGTCACGCCGCCGACGAGGTTGAGCTCGACACCATGGTTGGCCTGATTGGAAAGAATGCTCGGCGGGTTGTGCGCGGGATCGACGTTAAAGGCGGGATTGGGCGTGGCCAGGTTGGTCTGAGCGATCTGGAAATGCGCCGCGCTGAAGGCCAGGCGCTGATCGAACAGCTCACTCTTCAGTCCGAACTCGTGTTGCCGGCCCTGCTGCCAGAGCGGCTGGCGGCTGGAGCTGGTGAGGGCGGCGTTGCTCGAGAAGGTGTAATAAAGCGACAGATTGCGCGCCGGTTTGAACAGCACGCCGCCGAGAAAAGTGTCCTTGTAACCGTTGAGGCCGAGAAAGGACGGCGAAGCGGAAGCGTCGAGGGTGGAAGTGTTGCTGTTGACCCAGGTGCGGGAGGCTCCGCCGGTGAGCAGGACCCGCTCGTCCCACAACCAGGCTTTGGTCAGACCGTAGAATTGATACTGCCAGGCATCGGAATGAAACTTGGCGGCGGGAACGTAAGCGGACGAAGCGGGGTGGGGTGGAGCATAACTGGCGGCAAAAAGATCCGCCGGCGGCAAGGCGGACTGCCGGGTTGTGCTTCTATTTACGCCCTGCTGGTAGGCCCACCCGACTACCGGCTGGAGGGAGACTCCGCC
>DASRHD010000283.1:0-3222 GCA_035650695.1 Opitutaceae bacterium | reverse complement strand
TCGGCACCTTGATCTGGGGCTCTTCCTCGCGAGGCAGCATGATCACGGCGAAGAGGCCGAGCAGCAGCGACGCGGCCACCGCCAGAGGCGTCAGCTTCGAATCGATGAAGACCGAAGCCATCCGTCCGGCGAAACCGTGGCGTTTGGCACCGGGAAAGGGCGACGCCCCAAGCGCGCTCATGGCAGCATCTCCAGCCGCTGGCCCTCGCGCAGACCGGCGGGCGGATCCACGACCACGCGTTCGCCATCGTCGAGACCGGAAAGGATTTCAACCCGGCCATCGTGGACCGAGCCCGTTTTCACCAGGCGAAGCACGGCACGATTGTCTGCGCCGGCGACAAAAACCCGCTGCATCTGGCCGAGCGCGGTCACGGCCGTGCCCGGTGCGAGCAGCATGCGGGCAGGCGGGCCGGGCAGAAACACGCGCGCAAATTGTCCGGAGTGGACGGCCGCGCCGGCCACGGAGATCTTCGCCGTGACCGAATGGGTCGATACATCGGCGGCGGACGAGAGTTCGGCGACCGGACCGGAAAATTTCAGGCCGGAGGCGGGAATCTCAATCGCCAGGGGCGTGCCCACGGTTAGGCTTTCGGCGAGACTGTCGGGAATCCCGGCGTCGACCTCGAACGCATCGGTCCCTTCGATTTCCAGCAGCGGCTGGCCGGGGGAGGCGAAGTCACCGACGTCGGCGAGCTTGCGCGCAATCACGCCATCGAACGGCGCGCGCAGGGTCGTGTAACCGAACATGGTTTCAGCCTCGCGCATCAGGGCTTGGCTGAGGGCAAAGCGGTCCTCCAGGCTCCGGACCGTCTCCGGCGTGCTGGCGCCCTTGGCGAGAAGGGCGCGCTCACGGTCGAGGTCGCCTTTGACTTCCGCCAGCTGCGCCTCGGCCTGAGCGACTCGCGCCGACATCTCGCCGGCGGAAATTTTTATCAACAGATCGCCGGTCCTGACGCGTTGGCCGAGCCCGACGGGCAGCTCCTCAATGGCGCCCATGACCCTGGCCGCGAGCAGGGCGTGCCGCACCGGCCGGATGGTGCCGGCCACCTCGATCGCCACGGGCACGGTCACGATGCGCACCGTGGCCATGTGGACCCTGGCGGGCGGCGCACTCTCGCCCGCGGAAGGGCCGGGGCGGGAACAGGCGGCGGAAAGGGCCGCCACGGCGGTGGCGAACCCGCCGAGGAGGGAGCGCAGGCGGCCAGGATTCACGGCTTTTTCTCCGCGGCGGCTTCCACGCCCAGGCGGCGGAGAATGATTTCCGCCGGGCAGAAACCGGTGAAGACGGACTGGACAAGGTTGAGGCCGACAAAGCCGGGCAGGAGCAGCCACCAGGGATTGACGAAGCGGCCGAGGGCGAGGCCGAGCAGGACGAGGCTGCCCGCGAGAAGGCGGATGCAAGATTCAAGTTTCATCGCGATTTTAATTGATATATGAGCATATAATCATATAGTTGAAATCATGTCAAGCCGCCGTTTTATCTGCCGGGCCATGACGAAAACGAAGCCGCGTCCGCTCTCTGCCGCCGCCCTCGCCCTCGTGGCCCGGCGGTTTGCCGTGCTGGCCGAGCCGATGCGATTGCGGTTGATCCACGCGCTGTTCGACGGGGAAAAGAACGTCAACGCCCTGGTCAGGCTGACGGGCGGGACGCAGGCGAACGTCTCACGCCACCTGCAGACCCTGCTGCAGGCGGGGGTGCTGGCCCGGCGCAAGGAGGGACTGCAGGTATTTTATGCCATCGCCGACCCGTCCATTTTCCAGCTCTGCGAGCTGGTCTGCGGCAGCCTGGAAAAGCAGCTGGTGCAGGAGGCGGGCGTATTCGACCGTTGAGGGGCCCGCCCCGGTTTATTGCGCGAGATCGTAGAGCGCGTAGCCGGCAAAGAGATTGGGCCGGAAACGGCAGGGCGCGTGCCAGTCGCCGCCCAGATAGGCGCGCCGGTTGATGCCGATTTTTTTCACCGCGCAGAAATGCTCGAAATCGGCGATGCTGGCCGGATTGGACGGATGGCTCTCAAACCAGTCGGTGGTATAGACGGCATTGCGCGGCTTCCGGCCGTGAAGGAGCGCGGCCAGGCGGTTTTTCCAGAAGCCGTGGTTGACGAAACCCACGGTAAGGGCGCGGCCGACGCGCAGCGCCTCGGCAATGACATCGGCCGGCGCGGGCAGCTCCTCCACCGTGCGCGAGCAGATGACCCGGTCGAAATGTTTTTCGGGAAAGGTCCGCATGAAGTCCACCATGTCGCCCTGGTAAGCGGTCACCCCGCGGCGCACGCAGGCGGCGATCTTGTTGAAATCGAGATCCACGCCGATGGCGAACACCTCCTTGGTCTGGACGAGAAAATCGAGCAGCACGCCGCGGCCGCAGCCCAGATCGAGCACACGCGCGCGCGGCTCGACCCAGTCGGCGATGATCTGCATGTCCACGGTGCGCTTGATGGCGGGCTTGGTCATGACGTCTTTTTCCGTTTCGGCGTGCCGAGAAAGCCGATGGTGCCTTCTTCCTCTTCGCCCGGCGGAGCCATCAGCTCCTTGATGGCTTCAAAGACCATGCCGAAATGGCTGTCATATTTTTTTTCCAGGGCATTGATCTTCGCAGCGAGTTCCTTGACGGAAAGCGCCAGCCGGCGCAGGCGTACGAAGGCGCGCATGATCTCGATGTTGACAGCCACCGCGCGCGGACTGCGCAGCACGCTCGACAGCATGGCCACGCCTTCCTGGGTGAAAACATAAGGAAGGTAACGGCGTCCGCCGCGAACCGGATTTGAGGTCACAGATTGTGATTTCAAATTCGCAGCTGGCTCTTCCTCAGAAGCCGATGATTTTGAGGTTCCAGTTTGGAACCTCAAATTTGCGACCTCTTCGCGGGTGAGCTGAAACATGAAATCGGACGGGAAGCGTTCGCGATTGCGGCTCACGGCGCGATTAACAAATTTCGTCGGCACACCGTAGAGCCTGGCCAGATCGGTGTCGATCATCACGCGATATCCGCGCACGGTCCGGATGTGCGCATCGATGACCGGTGGGATGATGAGCGAGGCGGGCTTGGTCATGACGGCGTCAGTCCTTTTCCAGAAAGCCGCGTATCAGGTCATAGAGCTGCGGCGACTCGAGGAGGAAGGAATCATGGCCCAGGTCGGTGCTGAGCTCGGCGTAACTGGCGCGCTTGCCGGCGCGAAGGAGGGCGAGGACGATGGCGCGGTTCTGTTCGGGCGGGAAAAGCCA
>DASRHD010000282.1:0-2572 GCA_035650695.1 Opitutaceae bacterium | reverse complement strand
TGCAACGAATGGCGCAAGGCGATCGGGCCGCTTTTGCCCAGCTTTATGATCGCTTCAGCCGGCCGCTGTATGTCACCGCCCTGCGCATTCTGGGCGATGCCCGCGAAGCCGAGGACATCGTGCAGGAGGTCTTCTTGTCTCTGTGGAACAAGTCTGCTGCCTATTCCGCCGAGCGCGGCACCGCCTTTTCCTGGGCCGTGACCCTCACCCGCAATCGAGCCATCGACCGCGTGCGCATGCGCCGGCGCCGCGGCGAGATCCTTGAGCAATCCGCCCCCGCCGACCTGGGTTACGAGTGGTCCAGCGACGCGACCGATTGCGCCGACAGTCTGGTGTTCAAGGAAAAAGCCGGGCAGGTGCGAACCGCCCTCGCCGCGCTTCCCGCCGAGCAAAAACAGGCGGTCGAGCTGGCCTTTTTCAGCGGCCTGACCCAGCAGGAGATCGCGGCAAAACTCAACCAGCCCCTCGGCACGGTCAAGGCCCGCATCCGCCGCGGCCTGCTCCGCCTGCGTGAGGCGCTCCATCACCATGATTGACGAACGCCTCGAGGAACTGGCTTCGCTCCACGCCTTCGGCCTGCTTGAAGGCGCCGAACTCGCCGCCTTCGAAGCCGAGCTGGCGCGCAATCCCCAGCTTCGCGCCCTTGTGCGGGAATTGCGCGAAACCGCCGGCGCCCTCGCTCTTTCCTCCCCCGCCGCCGACCCGCCGCCGGCCCTGAAGGCAAAGCTGCTTGCGCGGATCGAAGCGCGTCCGCCGACCACGCCCGTGGGCGCCATTGTTCCCATCGCCATTGTCCGCTGGATGCCTTGGGCCGCCGCAGCCTGCTTCGCCCTCGCCGCCGTCTGGCTGGGCAGGCTTTACCTGGCGGAGAAAGCGGACTCCCTGTCCCTGCGCGCGGATGCGGAACTTTCCCGGATCGACGCCCAAAGCGCGAAAAACCAGTTGGAAGGCGAGCGCCTGCTCAGCCACCGGCAGATCGCCGATCTCGAACAGCAATTGAAGGCAAATGACAATCTCGCCCGGTTGAAGATCGCCCGGCTCGTTTCCCTCACGGGGAATTCCCCCGAGGCCCGCGCCATCGCCGTTTGGGATCCAGGGCGGCAGGAGGGCGTGTTCACCACGGAAAAGCTGCCCGCCAAAGCCGCGGACCAGGATTACCAGCTCTGGGTCATCGATCTGCGGCAGCCCCGTCCCATCAGCGCCGGTGTTTTCGTCCTCAATGGCAACGGTGAGACCCGGCTGGAGTTCACCACCGAGCAGCCTGTTGCCACCGCGGCAAAGTTCGCCGTCAGTGTGGAGAAAAAAGGCGGCGCCCCTCGCAATTCCGGCCCGCAGGGCCAGGTCATCATGATGAGCGAATAGGCCCCTTGCCGGGGGCACCGGCCGCCGCGTCCACCGTCGAAACGCAATATTTGGCTGGGGGTAATTATCTGCCACTTTGAGACTTGTCACTTCTCCCATCGCCCAAACACTCGCCGCATGGTCATCAAACCCAAGGTTCGTGGATTCGTTTGCGTTACCGCCCATCCGGCCGGATGCGCCGCGCACGTACAGGAATGGATCGATTACGTGCAAAAGAAAGGTGCCTTCTCCAATGGCCCGAAAAACGTCCTGATCATTGGCGCCTCCACCGGTTACGGGCTGGCTTCACGTATCGCCGCCGCCTTCGGTTCGCGCGCCTCGACCCTCGGCGTTTTCTTCGAACGGCCCTCGGAAAACGACCGGCCCGCCACGCCCGGCTGGTACAACACCATCGCCTTCACCCGGGCCGCCCGGGCCGCCGGCCTCAAGGCGCTCAATCTTAACGGCGATGCCTTTTCCGACGACATTAAACGCCAGGCGCTCGACCTGATCCGGCGCGAACTCGGCCCGATCGACCTGGTGGTTTATTCCCTGGCCTCGCCCCGCCGCACCCATCCGAAAACCGGCGCGGTTCACAAATCGGTGTTGAAGCCGATCGGCGCCTCTTACACCAACAAGACCGTCGACACTGACAAGGGTGTCGTCAGTGAAATTACGATCGAACCAGCGACGGAGGCTGAGATTGCCGAGACCATCGCCGTCATGGGTGGCGAGGATTGGGAGATGTGGATGCACGCGCTCGACGATGCCCAGCTTCTCGCCGCCGGCGCCACCGCCGTCGCCTACAGTTACATCGGCCCGGACGTCACCTGGCCGATCTATAAAAACGGCACGATTGGCATGGCCAAAAACGACCTGGAGCGCGCCGCCAGGCGCATCGACGGATTGCTCAAGCTCCACCGCGGCCGCGCCTTCATCTCCGTCAACAAGGCGCTGGTCACCCAGGCCAGCTCCGCCATTCCGGTGGTGCCGCTCTATATTTCGATGCTCTACAAAATCATGAAGGCGCGCGGCACGCATGAGGGCTGCATCGAACAGATGCACCGGCTCTTTGCCACCCAGCTCTACAGCGGGGGCGGCCTGCAGTTCGACGAGGCCGGACGCGTCCGGATCGATGACCTGGAGATGAAGCCGGAAGTTCAGGCGGAGATTCGAAAGATCTGGCCGCAGGTCATGACCGAAAATCTCGGCGCCCTGACGGACATTGCCG
>DASRHD010000281.1:0-8541 GCA_035650695.1 Opitutaceae bacterium | reverse complement strand
CAAAAAGATCCGCCGGGTCGAGCAGCGCGGCGAGGCTCAAGGCGCCGAGCCCCAGACCCACGCGATTGAGAAACTGGCGGCGGGTAAGAACGTAATCCTCGGGCCGGGTGGAATAGCCGCAACAGGGATGAAGGCTTGGGTTCGGCATGGAAGCGAAGTCGGTTGAGCTGATGACGATGCCGGCGGAGTTAAGTTACCTTTTTAGCGCTTAACAGCACAACTAATAACCATGGACATGGGCAACCCCTCCAGATTTCGGCCGCTATTCCAAATACTTGAGCAGCGCCTCGGTCCGGGAACGGACATGGAGCTTGCCGTAGATGTTTTTCAGGTGAAAGCGGACGGTATGGAGGCTGACCGAGAGTTTGTCGGCGATTTCCTTGGTGGCATAGCCTTTTGCCAGCAGGCCCAGGACCTGCTCCTCGCTGGGCGTGAGCTGCTGCGTAGCGGAATGCTTGGCCGCGGATGGCCGGCGAAAGGATTCGACGACCTTGCGGGCGATTTCGCCGGTCATGGGTGCGCCGCCGTCTCGCACTTGTTCCATCGCCTCGATGATCTCGGTGCGGGAGGAACGCTTGAGGAGGTAGCCGCTCGCGCCAGCGGCCAGGGCCTTGAAGACCAGGTCGCTGTCTTCGAAGACCGTGAGCATCAGCACCTGAACGGACGGCAGCTTGGCCTTGAGCTGCCGGGTACACTCGATCCCGCTCATGCCCGGCAGCTGGATATCCATGATGACGATGTTCGGCGCGAGCGCGGGCAATTTTTGCAAGGCGGCATCGCCATCCGGAAAACTGCCGAGCAGCTCGAAGCCGGCGGTTTTTCTCACCACCCGGCTGAGCATTTCCCGGAGGCCGGTGTTGTCTTCGACGATGGCGACGGTGCTGGGCATGGCGCTCAAATCGCGGCGGGATGGCGCGCGCGCAACATCCATCGTTCGGCGTCAAGCGGAACCTCAATCCGGACGGTGGTGCCATCGGCGGAACTTTGCAGATCCATCTTTCCGCCGGTTTCCGCCACGCGCAGGCGGATGTTGCGCAGGCCGTTGCGGTCCGATGCTGCCGCCGTTTCCGGCGAAAAGCCGCAGCCGTTGTCGGCCAGGATGAGGATAAAACAATTTCCCGACCATTCCGTCGTCAGGTCTACCTGCGAGGCCCGGGCGTGCTTGAGCACATTGTTCATGAGTTCCCGGGCGATCATGAACAAATGGTGGCGGGTCTCGGGCGAGAGGGGAAGGGCGGGGATGTTTTCCGCCGCGTGCACCCGGCAGCGGACGGGCGAATTGCGGAAATACTCGATGGAAAACTGGCAAAGGTAGGCGCAAAGCGATCGCAGGCTGTCATTTTTCGGGCTCACTGCCCAGACGGTGGTATCGAGGTCGCGGGCAATGCCGCGAACCTGTTCAGCCAGGCGGGCGGCGAGGGATTTCATTTCCGTGTAGTCGCCGCCGTCCTCCGCCATGGCTTCCGCGACCATGCCGGCCTGGGTGAGATTGGCGCCCAGCCCGTCATGTAGGTCGCGGGCGATGCGCTTACGTTCCAATTCCACCCGTTGCTCTTGCTGCAGCAATTGCAGGCGAGCTTTCAGGCGCCGATGCGACCAATAGCGCACGGCGAGGGCAAGGGAGACGGCGGCGACGACCAGTTCGGCGAGCCTCGCCCACCAGGTTTCCCACCACATCGGCGTGATGGTGAAGGCCAGCGCCGCGCCGGCAGGATTCCAGATGAGGTCGCTGTTGCAGGCGGTAACCACGAATCGATACCGGCCGGGCCGCAGGGAGGAATAAACTGCGAAACGCTGCGTGCTCGGATCGCTCCAGTCCGAATCGAGTCCCTCCAGGCGGTAGCGGAAGCGCACGTCCTCGGGCGCAAGGAAGGTCGGGGCGGTGAATTTGATTTCAATTCGCTTGGCTGATGAGGGAAAGCGGACCGAGCCGGGTTCGAGCTCGTGGCCGTCGACCAGAAAGTGCTCCAGATAGACGGGCGGTCCGTTCCGGTTGGCCGCAATCTGGGCCGGATCGACTGCGAGCAGGCCCTTGCGCGTGGCGAACCACAGCCGGCCGGCCCGGGTTTTCCAAGCGGTGGGCTCGTAACTGCCAATGGCGGAGAGTCCCGGAATTCCATCCGGCTTGCCGTACACCACCGGCGTGACGGCCGGCCGGCGGCCGGCGATGCATTCCAGCAGGTCATTCTTTTCCAGCCGGAAAAGTCCGCGGGCGGTGCAGAACCAGAGCGTGCCGTTATCGTCCTCGAGGATCTGGGAGATGACCCGGCCGGGAAGACCTTGCGCGCTGGTCAGCCAGTAGAATCGACCCTGATGGCGCACGGTCAGGCCGCCGACCATGCCAATCCAAAGATTTCCCTCCTTGTCGCCGTGAATCACCCGGATTTCGCGATTGGGCAGCCCGTCGTGCGCATCGTATCCGGTAAAGTGACCGTCCTTCCATTCAAAAAGACCGCTCTCGCTCGTGCCCACCCAGAGATGCCCGGCGGCATCCTCACCGATGGCCTGGGCATGGCCGCCCGGATAACCCGTCTCCGGTCCGAAATTTTGCTTAACGAAATTCTGATAGCATTCCAGCGGGCCGGATTCGCGTCCGGCCCAGACCGCGCCTGCCCGGCTGACATACAAAGCCCGGATATTGCTGGAGCTCTCGTTCGGCAGCCACCATGGCGGCTGGCCGCCCGGGCGAACAATGCAGATGCGCGGCCCCACTGCCAGCCAGACATTGCCGGCGGCGTCGGCGCAGGCCGGAACGGCCCCTTTGGGCCAGCCGTCCTCCGGCCTCAGCACCTCCACGGTCGAACCGTGAATGCGCCGAATGCCATGACGGTTGGCATACCACAGATTCCCGGCGGCGTCCTCACAGACGGAAGCTCCGCTGTCGGTGATCCAGTCGGCGCTCGGAGCGACCAAGGTGCATCGGGACGGACGGAAACAATCCAATCCGCCGCCCAAAGTGGATACCCAGACGTTTCCTTCCCCATCCTCGAACAGGTCGTTCGCCAGCGGATGGGTGGAATTCAGCGAAAGGGAGCCCTGGGGCGTCCACCGTTTAATGCCTTGTCCGATAATATTGATCCATAATGCAGCCTCCCGGTCTTCCATCACCGCGGTGAGGTTGGCCGGCCTCGACCAGGGTGGAGGGTAGGTCGCAACCACGGCACAGTTATTATCCAGACGTAAAATTTGGTCAGGGGAAGCCAGCCAAATGCCTCCCCCGCGTGCGGCGCAGACCAGGGAGGGCGACGAGCCGGCCGCCGCCAGCGGCACGAGCTGGCCTGCTTGATAGCGTTCCACTCCGAGGCCGCGGCCCAGAAAAACATGGCCGGCGGAATCGCGTGCGAGGGTGGGGGGCGCTTCGGTCTCCGACCGGACAGCCGGAGGCGGAAACCGCTCGATTTTTCCGTCCGCCCATCGCCACGCTTCGCGATTAAGGAACACGATCCAAAAAACGCCGTCGCTTTCCCGCAGCAGGGATTTGACGTACTGGTTCTTGGGCAGACTCGCTGTCACCGGGTGGGGCGTCATCGTCCCGTCATCCATCAAGCGTGTCACCGCGAAGGTCGTGCCCACCAGGCAGGTATTCCGATTCTCCGCAATCATGGAGTGAATGGCAAACCGGCGGCTGGCAAACGCCGGCATGGGCAGGGCCGTGAACTGCACGCCATCGAACCGGGCCAGCCCGCCATTGGTGGCGACCCAAAGGTATCCGTCGGGTCGTTGCAGGACGGAAATCGCGACGTTGTGGGGCAGGCCGTCGTCGGTTTGAAAGACCTGCAGCGAATATTGCTGCTCAAACAGATTCTCCGGCGCGGCCGCGGCGGCGCCGCCGAAGGCCAGCGCGACGGGAAGCAGCAGACGAGGAAGGAAAGGGCGGATCACGGAGAACAACGGAAAGGAAATCGGCGGGACCACGATGGCAAGGCCGACGATCGGCGGCTCCAGCCAAACCGAAAACCGGGTCTGGCGGAAGCGACAAAAGCAGGATGCCCACCGCCGGTTGGGCGGCGGCCGCTTATGCTTAACGGTATAAGCATTGGCTCGCTTGCTCGTCGGACGGGGAGTGGAAGATATCACGCTTTCCCTGACCTTTCCCTGCGGTGACGCGCTGCTTCCAGCCGCGCGTGACGCACGCCCCCAGCCACGCCTCCCGATCAAACCCTGACTACGTCATCGACCCCGGCCGACCGATTTTGGCCCGGCGCTGGTCGCATTCTCCTGTGCCGTGCCCGGGTGCGCCCCGTCATTTTCGCTTCCCCCATATGAAACCGCTACCAACCAAACTTCCCCGCCGCCTCCTTGGCGCTTCCGCTGGCAGTCTGCTGCTGGCCTTGTCCCTCTCCGCCCAGACACCACCGCCGAACGACGAGGTTCTCTCGCTGCCCGAGTTTAACGTCACCTCCACGACAAACAGCGGCAACTACACGCCGGAAGGATCAACCGCCGGCTCCCGCCTTTCCGCCGCTTACAAGGATCTGCCGTACTCCGTCAGCGTTCTGACCTCGGACTTCCTCAAGGATTTTTCCGTCTTCGAGCTGAATGACGAGCTACAGTACATGTCGTCGCTCACCGGCGCCGACGATGCCGGCAATTTCAACATGCGCGGCTTTTCCGGCAATATTAACCTGCGCAACGGCTTTTCCAGCCTGGGTGTGATGGACATCTCCAGCGTGGATCGCATCGAGGCGATCAAGGGCGCGGCCGCCGCCGTGTACGGCCAGACCAATCCCGGCGGCCTGATCTTTGTCACGACCAAGCGCCCGCCGCGGACCTCCCAGCAGCAGTTCAGCCAGACGTTCGGCAGCTTCAAAATGAGCCAGACCGAGTTGAGCGCCGGCGGCCCGATTCTTGGCGGCGAGAAACCCAAGCTCTTCTATCTCTTCAGCGCAAACGACTATTACCGCCACTACGCCGCCCCCTACAACGAGTCCAAATACACCCGCGGCGGATATTTTGCGCTGCTCTACCGGCCGAACGACACCACCAACGTTCTTTTCGATACCAACTACAACAAGATCCACAACAACGCCACCACTGGCCTTCCTTTCGCCGTCAACCCCGCCGCCACCGGCCAGTTCATCGGCTTTGCCTATCCGCTCACTCACAAGGAATTCTCCTCCCCGCTCGACCATGCCGACCGCACGGTTTACAGTTTCGATCTCCTCGTCGAGCACCGGTTTAGCGAGCAGTTTTCCGCCAAGATCGGCGGCAATATCTACCGCAGCCCCCGCTGGACCTACAGCTCGTTCGGCGGCGGCAACTACAACCCCGGCACGGGCCTGATCTTCGGCCGCAGCAGCACCATCACCAACGGCCTCATCCTCGGCGATGGCCGCAGCTATATCCTCGAACTGGTGGCGCACAACTACCACGTCGGTCCGCTGGAGGGAAAGACGCTCTTCACCATCGACGACTACGCCAACATGCGCAAGGACCCGAGCTTCAGTACCAACAACAAAGTGACCGGTATCTCCGTTCCGTCCACCTTCAATCCGCTGGCTCCGACCTACGTGCCTTATGTGCCTTGGAGTTGGTCGCTGGCCGGTCCATCGACTTCCACCACCAAGACCTGGATTGAGACGCGCAAAAACAACAACATCGTCGAGGCCACCGGCGGCCAGATCGGCCAGGAAATCGACTGGCAGCAATTGATCCTCGGCCTGAGTTACCGCCACGACTACGCCTATTCCGACCAGCGCAACATCATCGGAGAAGTCATCGGCGGCAACCCCAACGTCGAAACCAAGCTTCATACCAACGCCGATACCTACCAGGTGGGCCTGACCTACAAGGTTACTCCTGACGTCTCGGCCTATGTCGGACGCTTCGGGGCTTTTGTGCCACCGTCCACGACCGTCAATGCCGGCGTCGTTCCTCCCAACCAGACCAGCATCGATTATGAGGCCGGCATCCATGTCGATGCATTGGACCACCGGCTGACCCTCACCGCCGATGTCTACACGGTTAAGCGCAAGAACGAATCCGTGACCGTGCTGGCGGATCCCAACCAACCCAACGGACCCACCACCACCACCTTTCTCGGCCAGACCAAGTCGCAGGGCTTCGAGTTTGAAACCGATTACATCTTTACGCCGGCGCTCCAGACCAAGGTCAGCTATTCCTACACCGATGCGCGCATTCTCAACGCCGGCCGCGATCTCAACGCCGTGGGCCGGCCGCCGCAGGGCACTCCCCGACACAGCCTGGCGGCGATCGTGTACTGGAAATCGCCCATCCGGGGCCTTGCCTTTGGCGCCAGCCTGCGCTACCTCAGCGACGCTCCGGTGGTGTCTCCGACCAGCGGCGCGGGCCCGGTGGTGAACGGCGTCATCACCACGGACAACGGCCAGCGCGAACTACGTTCGCCCGCCTATGGCCTGGTCGATCTGTTTGCCAGCTACCGCTGGAAAACGGGTCATTTCAATCAGGCGGTGCAGCTCGCCGCCAAGAACGTTTTCGACAAGCGCTACCTCATCATCAACAGCCGCAATCTCGGCGACGGGGTCAGCCTTTTCCTCACCTATTCGATCCAGCACTGAGGCGCTGGATGGGTTTGCCTATCATGGCAAAAGAGCCGGCTGCAGGGCCGGCTCTTTTTTTGCCCGGGAAAATCTGGAATTACTTTCGCTTGGGCGGGGCGTGGACGCACTCGCCATGCACGGCATGGGCCGCCTCCATCCACGATTCGCTGAAGGTGGGATGGGCATGGATGGTGCGACCGAGTTCCGCCACGGTCAGCTCGGCGCGGATGGCCGCGGCCGCCTCGGCGATCAGGTCCGTGGCGTGCGGGCCGACGACGGCGGCGCCGAGCAGCTGGTCGGTCGCGGCATCGGCGATCCATTTGACGAAGCCGGCGGTTTCGCCGACAGCCAGCGCCTTGCCCAGGCCGGCGAAGCGGAACTTGCCGGTCTTGACCGTGCGGTTCTGCTTTTTCGCGTCGGCCTCGCTCAGGCCGACGGTGCCGATCTCCGGGGCGGTGAAAATCACGTTGGGCACGATCGTGTCGTGGCGGTGCGGCTTGGGCTGAACGGCATTTTCCGCCGCGGTCAGGCCCTGCGCCGTGGCATAGTGCGCGAGCTGGATTTTACCGGTCACGTCGCCGATCGCGAAAATAGTGGCGACCTTGGTGCGGCCGTAATCGTCGGTTTCAATGTAGCCGCGTTCGTTGGTCTTCAAGCCGGCGTTTTCCAGCTTCAGCCCGTCGGTCACCGGCTTGCGGCCGATGGCGCAGAGCAGGATGTCGGCCGTCAGCGTCTCGTCGCCGACCTGGCCGCGGGCCGCCTTGTCGTCGGCGCTGATTTTGTCCAGCCCCTTGCCGGTGAGAACCCGAATCCCGAGGTTTTTTTCCATGTGGGCGCGAACTTCGCGGCGCACGTCGGCATCGAGGGCGAGCAGGATGTCCTCGAGCAGTTCCACGACCGTGACCTTGACGCCGAGCATCGCCGCCATGCAGGCCAGCTCGCAGCCGATGAATCCGCCGCCGAGGACGATCAGCGTCGCCGGCAGTTTCTGGAGGTCGAGAAAGGCGCGGCTTTCGACCACGCGCGGATGCTTCGGCAGGAAGCCCGGCATGGCCGAGGTCGAGCCGGTGGCGATGATGATTTTTTTCGCGCCCAGGCGCGTGCCGTTGACCTCAAGGGTGGTGCGATCGACGAAACTCGCCATACCGGCGAATTGCGTCACGCCGTTGGCCTTGAGCAGCGAGTCGATCCCCTCGCGCAGCTGCTGCACGACGCCATTTTTGTGGCCGCTCATCGCGGCGTAGTCCACCGAGGCGCCGGTGACGATGATGCCGAGTTTGCCGGCATGCTTGATTTTTTCGAACGTCTCGGCCGCGCCGATCAGCGCCTTGGTCGGGATGCAGCCCCAATTCAGGCAGGTGCCACCGAGTTTTTCTTTTTCCACGATCGCCACCCTGGCCCCGAGCTGGGCGGCGCGGATCGCCGCCGGGTAACCGCCCGGGCCGGCGCCGATGACTATGACGTCAAACGTTTCCATAATTCAATATCCTCCAGCTTTTGCTTGATGGCATTGGCGAACTTCGCCGCCATCGCGCCGTCGATGATGCGATGATCGGATGAGAGGGTGAGTTTCATGATCGATCGGACCACGACCTTCTCGTCGCGTACCACCGGTTTTTTCACCGTGCTCGAAACGGCAAGGATGGCGCTCTCGCCCGGATTGATGATGGCGGTGAAATTTTCCACGTCGAGCATGCCCATGTTGGAGATGGTGAAGGTGCTGCCGGACATCTCGTCGGGCGGGAGCTTGCCGGCGCGGGCGCGCTCAGCCAGATCCTTCGCCTGGGCGTTCAGTTCGGCGAGCGTCAGCTCGTCGGCGTGGCGGATCACCGGCACCACCAGGCCCTGGTCGAGGGAGACGGCGACGCCGAGGTGAACGTGACTATGCCAGCGCACGGTCTTGCCGTCAGTCGTGCTGTTGACATCGGGAAACTCCTTCAGGGTCAGGACCGCGGCCTCGGCAATGAAATCGGTGACGGTGAACGGCGCGCCTTTTTCCTTCAATTGCGCACGGAGCCTG
>DASRHD010000280.1:0-8077 GCA_035650695.1 Opitutaceae bacterium | reverse complement strand
GTGCCGATCCGCGGGTGCGCGAACGGGTGCTCCGCCAGCATGCCGCCGGTGGCTGGCTCGCCGCCATCTGCGCCGCCCCCGCGGTGTTGCACGATGCCGGCCTCCTCACCGGTCGACGTTACACCGCGCACTTCTCCGTCGCGGCCGAATTGAAGGAGATCCGTGCCGAAGAACGCTGCGTCGTCGACGGCTGCCTGCTGACCTCGCGAGGCGCGGGTACCGCCCTCGATTTCGGTCTGCTCTTGGTGGAAAAGCTTTTTTCGCCGGCCAAGGCAAGCGAGGTGGCCAAGTCGATCTGCGCTTGAGCGCCCTGGACAGGCCGGCCAGGCGGTTTGTAAAAACCCTGGCGGCCTGATCAACAGAATTGCCCCCGGCGCCGCTTTAGGTTGACCTCGCCTTCAGTCGGGCAAGTACCGACCGATAAACATCCTGTGATGTCGGGCGTTATCCCGTATCCCCGCCACTTTGCCCCGGAAGTGAGGGGGCGAAGCTTTGGCGGTTTTTCCTTATGTGCGGCATAGCCGGAGTGGTTTGCAAAAATGATGCGCCGCAGCGCCGTGAGGCCGCCGTCCGCCGGATGTGTGCGGCCATGCAACACCGGGGCCCGGACGATGACGGATTCGTCACCCAAGGCGAGGCAACGCTCGGCATGCGCCGGCTCGCCATTTTCGATCCGGCCAACGGACACCAGCCGATGGTATCGGCCGATGGACGCGTTCATCTCGTTTTCAACGGCGCAATCTATAACCACCGCGAGCTGCGCGCCGAACTGGAGGCGGCCGGCGAGGTCTTCCGGACAAACTGCGACACCGAAGTGCTGCTGGCGGCATTCACGCGGTGGGGCGAATCCTGCCTGCGGCGCTTGCGCGGGATGTTTGCCTTCGCCGCCTGGGATGCGCGCGAGCAAAGCCTTTTTCTCGCCCGCGATGCTTTTGGCATCAAGCCGCTCTATCTTTGCGCCCAGGGCGCACGCCTGGCCTTCGCCTCCGAGCTCAACGCCCTTCTCGCCGATGAAGGCGTGGGCGCTGCGATCGATCCGCAGGCCGTGGCCGATTATCTTGGCTGGCTCGCCGTGCCGGCTCCGCGCACAATCTGGCGTGGTGTGATCAGCCTGCGCCCGGGCGAGTGCGCCCTTTTCCGCGCCGGCCGCCTTGAGGTGCGCACCTGGTGGTCATTCGCTCAAATCGCCGGTGACACCCGAGCCTGCACGACCCGTGCCGAGTTCGTCCGCGAACTACGGAGCCGGCTTGACGACGCCATCCGGGCTCACCTTCTCGCCGATGTGCCGGTCGGGGCCTTCCTTTCCGGCGGCCTCGACTCCGCCGTGGTCGTCGGTCTGATGCAGCGCGCGAGTGCCGCGCGGCTGAAAACCTTCTCGATCGGTTTTGAGGAAACCGAATTTTCCGAGACAGGCCTGGCGGAGGAATCGGCGCGTCATTTCGGGACCGAGCATCAAAGCGTGGTCATCACCGGCAGGCAGGTCGCCGCCGACATGGAAAACATCATCGGCACGCTCGATCAACCCACCGGCGACGGCATCAACACCTATTATGTCAGCCGTGCCGCCCGCGACGGCGGCGTCACCGCCGCGCTGTCCGGTCTCGGCGGCGACGAGCTTTTCGGCGGTTATCCGTCGTTTCGCGATCTGCCGCGGCTCGCCCGCTGGCTGCCGCTCTGGCGGATGCTACCTAATCCCCTCCGCGAGATTGTGCTCGGCGACCTCGCCCGCCGGAGTGTACGGGGGCGCAAGCTGGCCGATTTTCTCCGGCATGCGCGCAATCTCCATGAACTGGCCTCGCTGCAGCGCCGTGTCTTTTCCGGCGCGGCCGGCCTGGCGCTGCTCAACGCCGACGTCCAGGCCGCGCTGCACCACGAGTCGCCTCGCCATCCGCAATTTGCCACGCTTTCCGCCGAGCTGGCTGGCGCCGGTTCCTTCGAACTGACCAGCGCCTGGGAGCTGCGCACCTACATGGCCGACGTGCTGCTGCGCGACAGCGATGTCATGAGCATGCGCCATTCGCTCGAATTGCGCGTCCCATTCGTTGACCGCCCGCTGATTGAATGGTTATGGCGTCAGCCGGCCGTTTTCAAATACGATTGCGTTCGGCCAAAATCCGCGCTGGCGGATGCCGTGGCGGACGTCCTGCCGCCCCGATGCCAGCATCAGCGGAAGCAAGGCTTCACCTTTCCTTTCGCGCTCTGGATGCGCCGGGAACTTCGACCTTTTTTGGATGAAATTTTCTCCGCCGCCAGCGCGGGTCGCAGCGGCTATTTTTCGCCTGATGCCGTCCACGCCTGCTGGCAAAACTATCTCACGAACGATGACCGCCGGGAATGGTCGCGAATCTGGAGCCTGGCCATGCTCATCGCCTTCGTGAATCGCCGCCCGGCCACCTCTCCGCTTCAACATGAACACGCTGCTGCTCTGCCCTGAGATTTTCGTCTCCGAGGGCGGAATTCCCCGCATGCTGCGTCTTTATCTGCGCGCACTTTGCGAGGAGGCGGGAGAAGCGCCCGGCAATCAGGTGAGCCTGGCCGCGCTCAACGATCCCACCTTTCCGCCTTCCGCGCTCGCCCGCTACGGCAATGACCGTCTGGTTGGCACTGCCGCCTGCAGCCGGAGCAAGTTGCGCCTCATCCTCGCCGCGCTGCGCCTCGGTCGGCAGGCCGACCGCATCGTCTGCGGCCACGTTCGACAGCTTTTCATCGCCCGGCTGGCTCGTCTTTTCCGGCCTCGCTTGAATTACTACTTGGTGGCCCATGGAATCGAGGTCTGGCGCAAATTTGGTCCGGCGGAACGGTCGGCGCTGCGCGGCACGCGACGCATCTTCTGCGTCAGCGATTTCACCCGGGCGGCAATGGCAAAAAATTGCCCGGAATTGCGTCCCGAACAGCTGGCCGTGCTGCCCAATGCGCTCGATCCCGCCTTCGGCATCGCGGCCGCACCGGCGAGAGCGAACGCTCATCGCCTCCTTACGGTCACCCGGCTCAGTTCCGCCGACGCTTACAAAGGCGTGGACCACCTCATCGCCACCCTCCCCCTCATCCGCCGCACGCTTCCTGACGCGAGCTTGCGCGTTGCCGGCACAGGCGACGACCAGGCGCGGCTGGAGGCGCTGGCTCATTCTCACGGGGTGGGCGGAGCGGTGCAGTTCCTCGGTTTTGTCGAAGAGGCACGGTTGGCGGAGGAGTTCGAGGCCTGCGACCTCTTTGTGCTCCCGAGCGAAAAGGAAGGCTTCGGCCTGGTCTATCTCGAAGCCATGGCCCATGGCAAACCCTGCATCGGAGCCCGCGCAGGCGGCGCGCCCGAAGTCATCACCGATGGTTGCGGCGCGCTGGTCAATTATGGCGACGTGACGGGGCTGGCCTCGGCCTGCGTCGCCGCGCTGCAGCAAAAATGGAACGTCGAAGCGATTCTCGACCGCGCGCGGTATTTCTCCTATGAGAATTTCCGCACCCGCCTTGCCGCCCTCTGGTGATGACTGATCCCGCCACCTCTCCTGCTGCGCCCGGCCTCGTCATTGAGGCGGGCCGCTCCGAAACCCATTATTGGCGCGACTTGTGGGCTTACCGCGAACTGCTGGGGTTCCTTGCCTGGCGGGACATCAAGGTGCGCTACAAGCAGGCGGTGCTCGGTGTCGCCTGGGCCGTGGTCCAGCCGGCGGTCCAGACTTTTTTGCTGACCTTTGTTTTTGGCAAGCTGGCAAAAATGCCCGGCGGCGGCGTGCCCTATCCGCTCCTCGTGCTCGCCGGGCTGCTGCCCTGGCAGCTCTTCTCCTCTGCCTTCAGCGGGGCCGGGAACAGTTTGGTCGGAAACGCCCATCTCATTTCCAAGGTCTATTTTCCCCGTCTGATCGTGCCGCTTTCCGCACTCGCCGTCGCCCTGATCGACCTCGGCATTCTGCTCCTGCTCACGCTGCCGTACTCCTTCTGCTTCGGGGTGTGGCCAACCTGGCGGCTGTTGCTGCTGCCGTTGTTCATCGCTCTGGCCCTCCTGATCGCGTTCGGCGCCGGTCTCTGGATCACCGCCCTGACGGTGAAATACCGCGACTTCCGCTTCATCTCGCCCTTCATTCTGCAGATCGGCATCTTCGTCACGCCCGTCGGCTTCCGCACGGATTTCCTGCCGAATTGGCGGGACTGGCTCGCCCTCAATCCCCTTTCGTCCGCCGTAGAAGGGTTTCGCTGGTGCCTGCTCGGCGGCGTCACCGATTTCTACTGGCCGGGCCTGGCCACCTCGCTTGCCACGACCATGCTCCTCGTCGGGACCGGCCTGTGGTATTTCCGGAAAACCGAGCGCCAGTTTGCCGACGTGATTTAGCACCGAAAAATTCATGTCTTCCGACATCGTCATCGCGGTCGATAATCTTTCGAAACGCTACGTCATCGGGCATGATTCGCGCCACGACAATCTGCGGGACGCGCTGCATCACACCGCGCGCAAACTCTGGCGCCGGTTTCGCTGGGGCACCGGTTTCCGCACCGAGGAATTCTGGGCCTTGCGCGACGTTTCGTTCGAGATCAAGCGCGGCGAGGTCGTGGGCATCATTGGCCGCAATGGCGCCGGCAAGTCCACCCTGCTCAAAATCCTTTCCCGCATCACCGAACCGACCGCCGGCCGGGTCACCCTGCGCGGCCGCGTGGCCTCGCTGCTCGAGGTCGGGACGGGCTTTCATCCCGAGCTGACCGGTCGGGAAAACATCTTCCTCAATGGCGCCATTCTCGGCATGCGCCGCGACGAGATCCGTCGCAAGTTCGACGAGATCGTGGCCTTCGCCGAGGTCGAACGCTTCCTCGACACGCCGGTGAAATATTACTCCAGCGGGATGTACGTGCGCCTCGCCTTTGCCGTCGCCGCCCACCTCGAGCCGGAGATTTTGATCGTCGACGAAGTCCTGGCGGTGGGAGATTACGCGTTCCAAAAAAAATGCCTGGGCAAAATGGAGACCGTTTCCCGCAACGACGGCCGCACCATTCTTTTCGTCAGCCATAATCTCTTTGCCGTGCATCAACTCTGTCAGCGCGTCGTCACGCTGGAAAAAGGCCGGCTTTTCAGCGACGGTACACCCGAAGCACAGATCCGCCATTACATGGGCGCAAATGTCAAACAGGACGCCTGTCTCTCGCTGGCTTCGGCGGCCCGGGCGTTGAACCCCGTCGGCCATGCCCAATTGCGCTCGGTTTCCATGGCATCCGGTCACGCCGGCTCGCCCTGGGTCTTGCCCTTCGACGGGGTCCTCGAACTGGTTTTCACCATCCATGTCTCCCAGCCCCTTCACACGTTGGAACTGGGACTGGGCATCTTCAATACGCAGGGCTTCGAGATCATTTCCACGCTGAGCTCCTGGCAACAGGAGTTGGGTCCGGCGGAGCCGGGAGAATATTCCATCTCCGTTAATTATGGAAATATTGAACTTGCCCCCGCCGTCTACCGCTTCGGCGTCGGACTGAAATCAAACGCCGGCTTGGAAGACTATTTGCCGGAGGCCTTCGACATCGAAATCGCCCCTTCGGAAAATGCCTCTCGCCTCAATCTCAGCACCATCCGCGGGGCGGTTGCCCGTTCAGCACGTTTTAAAATTGAGCGGATCGATTGAAACCCATCCTGGCGCCGGCCGGCCCGCCTCGCTCGTCCGCCGTTTGGGTAAATTCGGCGTTTTTCTAGCCCGTGGCCATGGACCGCGCCTCGCTTGGTGGTTGGCTGGCCACGACGCGTTGAAGCGGGCTGATTATCGCGGGATATCGCTGGCTGCGCTCGAATCTGCCTGGCGTGCTGATCGCTCATGGCGCGACATCGCCGCGGATGCCGGACGGGTGCACAGCCGCGCATTGGGCTTGGAATTTAAAAACGGGGATGCAGTCGATCGCGGCTACGCCACCTGGCGGGCGCTCGCTGATCGCGGATGGAAGTTCGAACGGGGAAACGACGGCCTCATTGCCCATGGTAACGGCCTTACCCTCGCAATCTCCACCGCAGAGGAAGAAACCATGATCAAGGAGATCTTTTTCGACCGGTGCTATGATTTCCGGCTGCCTGGGTCTTGGCAGGTGGTCGATATTGGCGCGAACGTCGGAATGGCGGCGCTTTTTTTTGCCAGCCAGACCTGGGTCAACCGCGTTTTCTCGTTCGAGCCGTTTGCGCCCACCGCGGATGCCTTCCGCTCCAACCTGCAGCTCAACCTCTCCCTTTCCCAAAAAATAAGTCTCAGCCAAACTGGGCTGGGCGCAAATGCCGCCACCCTTTCTGTCGATTATCACGCCGCTCTGCGCGGCAGCATGACGTTGACTGGAGTGGGTCAATGGCGCGGCCGGCCGGGCACGACGGGACATCCGATCCTCATCTCGGTCGAGCGCGCCAGCGCAGCGCTCTCGCCCATCATCGCCGGTCGCAACGGACACAGGTTGCTGGCCAAAATTGATTGTGAAGGAAGTGAGTACGATATTCTGGGCGATCTCGATGCCAGTGGAATGCTCGAGTATTTTTCCGCCTTTGTGATCGAATGGCATGCGCGGGGGCCCGATGAGTTGGTCCGGCTCCTGTCCGGACATGGATATGCTTTGCACGTCCAACCCCTCTCACCTGATGAGACCGCCCTAGGACTGATCTATGCAACCAAACTTCCGGCTGAATCGTAGCTGATGCCGACTCTACTGGGAATTCGCACCCGTCTGTGGGCTGGCCTGGGCGGAAAACCAGACCGGATCTATTACGCCGGAGGCGGCATCGGTGATGAATTGATGCTCACGGCGGTGGCGGCGGCGGCCCGCGCCGCCGGAACGCCCATCTCCATCCTGGCGAAGTATCCTGAAGTGTGGCAAGACAACGGCGATCCGGCAAGAATCGAGACCGACTTCGAGCTTTGGTTTTATGCCCGACGCCGTGCCTGGATCGCCGCGGAAATCATCCATCTGGCGTATGAAAACGGCCAGCGCCGCCATATCGCGGAGCAGATGGCAGAAAAGGCCGGCGTCCGCCTCCCGACCGGCTGGCGTCCCGTGCTGCGCTTGAAAAATTCCGGTCAGCGCGATTCGAAGTTGATTGTGATCCAGAATTCCTGTCGCGGCGCACGCTACGCCGCCGAGACAAAGGAATGGCCCCAATCGCGCTGGCAGGAGCTCATCCGCCACCTCGTACCTGAATTTCACCTCGTCCAACTAGGCACCGCCCAGGATCCTCCGCTTGAAGCAGTCGAGGACCGCCGTGGGCGGACGACCCTGCGCGAGGCCGCCGGCCTCTTGCAGCGGGCCGGACTCTTCCTCGGACTCGAATCCGGCCTGATGCACGTCGCCGCGGCGGTCGGCACGCCGGCGGTGATCATCTACGGCGGTCGCAGCCGGCCCGGCGAAACCGGTTATGACTTCAATCAAAACATCGTCCGCCAGCCACCTTGTGCCGGCTGCGGGCTCAACCACGGTTGTCCCCATGCCATCAAATGCATGGATATTTCCGTCGAGGAAGTGGTGGACGCCGTGAAAACAAAAATCAATCTGAGCCGCCTTTGAGCGCCGAGCCCATTCTTCCGCGGCTTGTGCCGCCGCCCAACCTCCGACCTGAGCATGATCTGCCTTTGGATGGCTTGCGCGGACTGGCCGCTCTCATGGTTTTCTACTGCCACTGCGTCCTGGGCGCTCCCGGGGCGATTGATCCAAAATGGTCGCCGCCGGTATTTTTCGGCAGGCTCGAAGCAGGCCAGGGCGCGGTTCTGCTTTTTTTTGTCCTTTCCGGATACGTCATCGGGCTGACCAATGCCCGGCCATTCGGCCGGCCCGCCGCTCTCGATTATCTCCGCCGGCGGAGCCTGCGCATCATTCCGATCAATCTCATCGCCGTCCTCTTGGCCGGGCTGGCCCTGGAAAATCTCAACCTTCGCATGCTGTGCGGCCACGTCTTTTTCCTGCAGAACAATCTCCTGCCGGGAAATTTTCGCATTCCCGTGGTCGCGACCAACCCCAATCTCTGGAGCCTGCACTACGAAGTGGTTTATTATCTGCTCTTCCTTGTCATTTGGTTTATCCGTCCGCCGGTGACATTTTTTTTCACCGTGCTCGTCGTGTTGTCATTGGCTCTTCCGGCGGA
>DASRHD010000279.1:0-3822 GCA_035650695.1 Opitutaceae bacterium | reverse complement strand
CACTTTGACCTCGGTCGCACCCCAGGAGAACTCGACCTCCACCGGTATTTTTTTTGCGGCAAAATAACGGCGGACGGTGCCGACCAGCTCGGTCGCGATGCGCTTGCCGGCAAGATCCTCCGGGCGTTGAATGGGCGAAGCCTCCGGCACGCACAACACCCATCGGGATTTTTGCATGGACGCCTTGCTGTAAATCAAATCACAAACTTCGACGACGTCGGATTCGTTTTCCTTGATCCAGTCGAGGCCGGTCAAGCCGCAGTCAAAGAAGCCGCGCTCGACGTAACGGCTGACTTCCTGGGCGCGCACGAAGCGGCCGTCCAGCTCGGGGTCATCGATAGACGGCTTGTAAGAGCGCGAGCTGGTGGTGATTTTCCAACCTGCCTTGGCGAACAGGTTTTTCGTGGATTCCTCGAGGCTGCCTTTTGGCAGTCCGAGCATGAGCAAGGGAGTGGATGCAGACACGGCGCCAAAGCAGCCTTCGCCGGGGGGACCTTCAAGAAAATTCGGGCCAAGAGGCCGTCGGTTCACGGCTTAGAGAAAGCGATAAGTTTCTTTTGACAAACGTCGTAAATTGTAAAAAATCCATTCTAACTTATTTTTAACACAAAAACCCCACCATGTGCGCCGCCATACGCTCTGAACCCAAACCGTTGATTCTGGTTGTCGAGGACGAAGAGGAACTTGCCAAGCTCATCGCCCTTCATCTCGAGGAAGCGGGCATGCAAACGCAGGTTTACAACCGTTGCGCCCATGCCTTCCGCTTTCTTAAACGTAATTTTGCCAATCTGATTTTGCTCGATGTCAATCTCCCCGACCAGACCGGCTTCGCCCTGCTCGAGGAGCTGCGCAAAAACGACATCACTATTCCGGCGATCTTTTTGACCGGCAACGCCCTCGAGGTGAACAAGGTCAAGGGCCTCGAACTGGGCGGCGATGACTATATCACCAAGCCCTTCGGCTACCCGGAGCTCATCGCCCGAATCAACGCCGTCCTGCGCCGCGCGGAATCGAAGAGCGATTTTCACGTCACGAAAAACGCCAAGATCAGCGACGAGCCGTTCGATTTCTGCGGTGCGAAGGTGACGCCCGTCCGCCTCGAAGTCGCATTCCCCAACGGCCTGGTCCAGAAGATCGGCCGAAAGGAACTAGGGATTCTTGCCTATCTGAACGAAAACCAAGGCGTGGTCATCACCCGCAAGGCGCTGATTCATGCTGTTTGGGGCCTGCACGCCGACGTGCGCAGCCGCTCCCTCGACCAGTATATCGTCAAGGTGCGTGAGCTGTTCAAAAACAACGGCCTCGATCTCGGCGCCTTCCGCACCGTCCACGGCGTCGGTTACATTTTCGATCCGCAGGGCGTCTCGACCGAAGGCCGCTGATTCCGGCCTGTCGGTCCGCCGCGCCACCCCTCAAAACAATTCCGGTTGGGCGTAGCGTTTCCGCGCTTCGGCCAAGCTCGTCTTCATTTCCAGTTCCTCGAGCAAACGGAAAATTTCCGCCGGCAGCGGATCGGCTTTCTGCGCGGAAAACGTCGGCAGGGCGAGGTTGAGCGTGACCAGTTTCAGGTTGCGGCGGAGGGTTTCTGCCGCGGCCCGTGCCGGTTCGCGGAAGCGCTCCGGCTTGAGTTCGTCAGTGTGCGCCAGCAAGTCTTCCAAGCCACCAAACTCCTGCAGCCACTTGGCGGCGGTTTTTGGGCCGACACCTTCCAAGCCGCAAATGTTATCGGAAGTATCGCCCACCAGTGCGAGGTAGTCGGGGATCTGCGCCGGCGGGACGCCGAATTTTTCCTTCACCCCGGCGGCGTCGAGCACCCGCCAGCCGAGCTTGGGAGCGGCGGTCGGCGGCGGCAGCATCATCTTGATCTTCTCGTTGACGATTTGGGCGAAGTCCTTGTCCGAGCTGACAATCAGCACATCGTGGCCGGCGCGGGCCAGCGCCACCGCTTCCGAGGCGAGCAGGTCGTCGCTCTCCACTCCGTCCTGCTCGATGCCGGAAAATCCCATCGCCCGGGTAAGCTGCTTCAAGTAGGGCAGCTGCTTGACCAGCGCTTCGGGCATCTCCTGGCGGTGCGCCTTGTATTCCGGATGGAGGGCGAGGCGGTCCTGGGCCCCCCCGAGATCGAAAAACACCAGCGATCCGACCGGCTTTTCCTGGTCCTCCAGTTTCCAAAGCGACTTGACCCAGCCGTGCAGGGCGTTGGTGGGAAAGCCGTCGGCGCGGGTCAGCTCGGGGATGGCGAAAAAACAGCGATAGGCGAGGTTGAAACCGTCGATGAGAAGCCACTTGGCCATGCCGCGAGCAGAGTCCGCGGAGACAGCCGGGTCAATGCCGGTCCGAAAAAACATTGTGCGCGGCCCGAAGCGTGCGCATTCAGTTCCTTCCGTCATGACCGTCTCTCTCGACTATAAGATTGCCGTGCTCGTTTTTTTGGAAAATGCCGCTGGCGAGCAGCTGCTCATGCTTCGGGCCAAGCCGCCAAACTTCGGCGTCTGGAGCCCGATCGGCGGCAAGCTTGAGACCGCGACCGGCGAGTCTCCCTTTGAATGTGCGGTGCGCGAAACGCGCGAGGAGACCGGTTTCGCCACCACCCCCGCCGACCTCCATCTTTTCGGCATGATCGCGGAGAAAGCCTACGAGGGCGAGGCCCACTGGCTGTTATTTCTATTTCGTTGCAAGAAGCCCCTCCCGGCGCTGCCTCCCGACATCGCCGAAGGCCGATTCGGCTTTTTTTCGCGGAAGGCGATCGACGCCCTGCCGATCCCCGATACCGACCGGACGGCGCTCTGGCCGGTTTTCGACCGGTACCAGGACCGGTTTGTCGCCCTCCGGGCCGACTGCGCGCCCGACCGGCCCCTGAAGGTGGAAATTGAGCAGGTAACGCCTTAATTAGCGGCGTACATCCTGCTTTTCAAAAATATCCTCAGATTGAGGAAACACTTGCTTTCCGAAATTTTCACCAAAAACTTATTTTCGAGAAATGCGTTCACCCATCAGCAAGAAAAAGACTCCTTCGGAAGAAGAAAAAATGACCGCGCCCAAGAACGAAAATGGCGGCGGCGCCTCCGGCATTGTCAGTCCGTCGGCATCGGCGGCCGTCAACAGGACGCTTAATGCGGACCAGAAGATCGGGTTCTATCGTACGATGGTGCGCATTCGCCGCTTCGAGGAGCGCTGCCTGCGCAGCTACCAGCACAGCAAAATTGGCGGTTTCCTCCACCTTTACATCGGACAGGAGGCGGTCGCGGTCGGGTGCTGCTCGGTCATGGGGGAGAACGATCACGTCATCACCGCCTACCGCGACCATGGCCACGCCGTCGCGGTGGGCATGCCGCTCAATCCGCTCATGGCCGAGCTTTACGGCAAGGCCACCGGTTGCTCCAAAGGCAAGGGCGGTTCGATGCATTTCTTCGATCCGTCGCGCCGCTACTGGGGCGGACACGGCATTGTCGGCGGCCAGGTCCCGCTTGGCGCCGGTCTGGCCTTTGCGCTGAAGCACAAGGGCCTGAAGGGCGCCGCCCTCACCTTTCTCGGTGACGGCGCCGTCAACCAGGGTGCGGTGCACGAGGCCTACAACCTCGCCGCTCTCTGGGACCTGCCGGTCGTCTTCTTCATTGAGAACAACGGCTACTCCATGGGCACCAGCCAGGCGCGCTCCTCGGCCGGCGACCTCGCCCGGCGGGCCGAGGCCTACGGCATGGCCTGGGGCGTCTGCAACGGCCACGATCTTTACGAGGTGCGCGAGGTCACGGACAAGTTCCTCCGCCTCGCCCGCGAGCAATCAAAGCCCAGCGTGCTGGAAATCAAAACCTATCGTTACCG
>DASRHD010000278.1:0-5203 GCA_035650695.1 Opitutaceae bacterium | reverse complement strand
GAAGCACGTGGGGTGAAGACCGGGCTTCCGCGCCGTGGCTGCCGTCCAGATTTCCGACCTGTACCGCACGGCGTTCGTCACGGGCGCCAGCGCCGGCCTCGGCGCGGCTTTTAGCAGCATGCTTCTGGCCGAGGGCGTCCGGGTGTGGGGAACGGCTCGTGATCCCGCGCGCCTGCCGGTTCGCGCCGGCTTTTCTTCCGTCGCGCTGGACCTCGATGACGCGGCGGGAGCGGAACAAAGCCTCCTCCGCGCCGCCGCCGAGGCGGGCGGTGGATTTGACCTCGTCGTCCACAATGCCGGCTACGGGGTGTTCGGCGCGTTTGCCGAGGCGGATTTTGCCATCTGGCAGGCGCAGATCGACGCCATGCTCGGGACCACGCTTCGTCTGGTCCACGCCGCCCTCCGGCCGATGTTGGCACGTAACCGTGGCTGCCTGGTCAACGTCTCTTCGCTGGCGGCCGAGTTTCCGCTCCCCTTCATGAGCGGCTACAATGCCGTCAAGGCCGGGCTTTCCGCCTTCAGTGAAAGTTTGATTCTTGAAACCCGCGGCACCGGCGTCAGCGTGATCGATTTTCGTCCGGGCGACTACCACACCTCTTTCAACCAAGCTATGCTTCGACCTTCCGCTTCGGCTCCCGAACCCGCGGCCCGCGTCTGGCGGCGACTGGAGGACCATCTTCGCACCGCGCCGGCGCCGGCCCGCGCCGCCGCCGACCTTCGCCGGGCCCTGCAGCGCCGCCGTCACGGTACGGTCCGCTCCGGCGCGTTTTTTCAGGCCCGGCTGGCTCCGCTCCTCGCCCGGCTGGCTCCGCTGGCGCTGCGCAGGGCCGCGCTGCAGGCTTACTACGGGATTCGCTGAGCGTGTCCGAACTTCGCATTCTCGTCCTCACTTCGAGCACCGGCGGCGGCCATGACGCCCGGGCCGAGGCCTTCGCCGAATGGTGTTTCCAGCTTTACCGTCACAAGGTGGATGTCCGCATCGAGCAGATGCTGGAAAAATCGTCCGTCCTCAACCGGGCCGGAGTCGACTTCTACAACTGGATCCAGCGCCGGCTTCCCGCTCTGCACACCCTTTATTACGCCGTCATCGAGGGTCTCAGTATTCTCAACCGCCGCAGCGTCGTCTTCGGCCGGGCTTATTACGAGAAAGTGCTGCGCGAATATCGCCCGCATCTCGTCTTCAGCGTGCACGACTGCCTCAACCGCGGTTATTTCCAGCTGGCGCGGAAAATCCTCGGGCCGGAAAAAGTCCGCTGCGCCACCTATTGCGGGGAGTTTTCCGGCGGCTGGGGCTATTCGATCAACTGGATCGAGCCGAGCGTGGATCTTTACCTTTCCCGTACCCCGACGGCGCGCGATTATGCGGTGAAAAAGGGCCTCTCGCCCGAACGCTGCCGCGTGCGGGGCCATCTCATGCGTCCCCGCGCCCACCTCGAAGTGCTGCCCGGCTCGGCGGAGCGCGCGGCGTTTCGCACCAAAAAGCTCGGCCTCCGCCCCGATCTCTTCACCCTCTTTCTCGCCACCGGCGGCAACGGGGCCAACAACCATCTCGAGCTCCTGCCCGCTCTGGCCCGCCATGCCGGCCGCTGCCAGGCCATCGCCATTTGCGGACGCAATCGCGAAATCTACAATGACCTGGTTCACTGGCGCGCCCTCCATCCCGACTTCGACCTTTATCTCGAGGGATATTCGGAAATTGTTCATCTCCTGCTCCAGGCGAGCGATGCCGTCGTTACCCGCGGCGGCACCACCACCTGCGCCAAGGCCCTGCATTATCGCTGCCCGATCGTCTTCAATGCCTTTGGCGGCGTCATGCCGCAGGAAAGTCTGACCTGGAAATTCTTCCGCAACGGGGGCTGCGAGAAAATTGAAAACGCCGCCGATTTCGGCGCCTTGATCGATCGCTGGATGGCTGATCCGTCCGATTACGCCCGCTTGCGGGAAAATTTTCTCCGCCTCCGCTACGAGGAGGACCCGACCATCGTGATCGACGAGCTCGTCCAGCTGGCCGAAGAAGCAGCCGGCATCCGCCTCACCCGGCATCCCTTTCCTCCCGCCAACGGCAACGGCTTCAAGCCGGCCTGACCGCGGGTCCGCGGCGCCGGGGCAAACCTTATTTGGACGCCAGATCGAGAAACGGAAGGGCGAGGAAAAGGCCGATGAAAATCATGGCGACGAGCGCGTCGATTCCAGTCATGGAGAAATATCCCGGACGGGATGCTCCCAGCTTCTCTTTTTCCATTTTGAACAGCTGGCAGGAAAGTTTTTCCTCGAGCTGCTTGAGGAGGGCAAACTTGGCGCCATATAACGCATGATAGGAGACCATGTGGGCTGCCCAGAGAGCGCAGAGGAGGGCGCCGAAGGCCGCCACCAGCCAGACCGTGCCGTCCGCCAGTTTAAAGACGGCGCCGCTCTGGCCGAGGGAAAGCACGGTGAACAGCGCGGTGATCAGGCTGAGATAATATTTCCGGGTGCGTTCATGCCGGTCGCCGACCTTCTGCAGATCTTTGAGATAGAGTTTATACTGCTCCAGGGTGGTATCGGCGCTGGCGGCGGGGCTGGGATCGCTCATAGCGGCTCCTTTTCTTTTCAAATTGGCTGGAGGGCGGGGTACCCGCCCGCTCGAACGGAGCCAATCCGCCCTTGCCGGCGGAGGCAAGCTCCACGCTGCGGCATTGATTAGCGGCAGGCGGCCCTCATGCTGGCGGAATTGCCGGAAAAACCGCCCAGCATCGCCTACCTGTTTACGACGTTTCCCAAGTCCACGGAGACGTTTCTCCAGCGCGAGATCATCGCGCTGCAGGCGCTCGGCGCGAACCTGCGGATTTATTCCATCCACGGCGGAGGCGGCGTGTTCCGCGGCCTGCCGGTGGAGCGGTTTTCCAAGTGGCGGTTGCTCGAATTGTTTTGGAAAATTCCCTGGGAGTCGGCGCGGCGGCCCGGCGTGCTCCTGGAATTGCTGCGCGGCCTGGCGGATCGCCGCGCGCCGTCCTGGATCAATTTCTGGGAGAACCTCCTCGGGGCGGGATTCGCCTGTGTGTATGCCCGACACTTTCGAAAAGACCGGCCGGCGCTTATGCATGCCGCCTGGGCCGGCGCCCCGGCGACGGCTGCCTGGATCCTCTGGCGGGTCAACGGCATTCGCTACAGCGCCGCGGCCCACGCTTACGATATTTATGAGCACGGTGGCGATTGGTGGCTGGGGGAAAAACTTCGCGACGCCATCTTCATTCACACCTCCACCGAAATGGCCCGGCGCGCCCTGGTCGGCCGCGGCGTGCCGGACGGAAAGATCGTCTGCATCCGCCGGGGCCTGGAGGCTCTGCCCGCGGTCAAGCCTTTGCGCACGCCGCGCTCTCCCCTCCGTTTGGTCTGCGTGGCACGCCTGGTGGAAAAGAAGGGCCTGCGACACCAGCTGCGGCTTTACGCGGCCTGGCGCGACGAAGGATTTCCTTTTGCGGCCTGTATTGTCGGCGACGGTCCCCTCCGCGGAACGCTCGAAAAGCTCGCCCACGATCTCGGTCTGGACGGTCAGGTGGCGTTCACCGGCCATCTTTCACAGCTCGACGTCCAGGCGCGGCTGGCCTGGGCCGACGTGCTGATTCACACCGGCGTGGTCGCGCCGAGCGGCGATCGCGACGGCCTGCCCAATGTCATTCCCGAAGCCATGGCGGCGGGCACGCTGGTGCTGACCTCGCCGACCGCGGCGACGACCGAGGCGGTCACCGACGGAATCACCGGCCTGATTGCGCCGGTGAACGAGCCCGGTGCCTGGCTGGTGGCGCTGCGCCGTCTGGCGGAGGACGACGGGCTGGCGGCCGCGCTGCGCGCCGGCGCGCGCCGCTGGGTTGAGGAAAATTTTGACGCGCACAAGAACGCGGCGCGCCTTTACAACCGCTTTTTGCAAATCCTGCGGCCATGATTTTTTTTGACGTTACCAAGTCCGCCGCCGCCCATCATCATTCCGGGCTGATGCGGGTGAGCGCCCGGCTGCGCGAGGAGCTGGGGGCCGCGGCCACGCCGGTTAGCTGGGGAAGCTGGGACCGCACCGCCGGAGAGGGCGACTGGTTTGTCACGGCCGAGCTTTTTTCCGAGGCGGAGCGTCCCGGCCTGTGGGCGTTTTTAAAAAAACCTTCCTGCCGGGTGGCGGCGATTTTTCACGACGCCATTCCTCTCAAACTGCCGCACGTGACCTGGCCGCAAAGCGTGGCGCGGCAGGCCGAGTATATGAAAATGCTGGCCCAATTTGATCGCGTGCTGGCGGTATCGGAGGCGAGCCGGGGCGATCTGGAGGGGTTCTGGCGCTGGCAGGGCGCGGACCCGCGCGCCCGGGTGGGGACGATTCCGTTGGGCGCGGATTTTGATCGCCAGCCGCGAGGCGACCGCCAGCCCGAAACACCCGGGCCCTTCCGGCTGTTGTGCGTGGGCATCCTCGAGCCGCGGAAGAATCAGGCCTTCTTGCTCGACGTTTGCGCCGGACTCTGGCGCGAGGGGCTGGAATTTGAGCTGCATCTTTCCGGGCGGATCAATCCGTATTTTGGGCGACCGATTGCCGAGAAGATCAGAGCGATGAGACGAGCCTTTCCCGGCCTGCATTTTCACGGAGTGGCGGACGACCGGACACTGGCCGAACTTTATGCCCGGGCCGGTGCCAGCGTTTTTCCGACGCTGGCCGAGGGCTGCGGTCTGCCCCTGCTGGAATCGCTTTGGCGGGGCGTGCCGTGCCTTTGCAGCGATTTGCCGGTGCTGCGCGAAAATGCCGACGCGGGCGGTTGCCTGCTGGCGACGGCAAACGATACCGAAGCATGGAAGGCGGCGCTGCGCGCAATGCTGACGGACGCGGAACGGATGAGAAAGCTCCGCGGCGAGGCCGCCAAACGGCCGTTGCCCTGCTGGGCCGACGCGGCGGCGGCCCTGCGCGCCGCCCTCGCCGACTAGATTTTTTTCTTGGCGTAGGCCATGGCCTCGGCGATCCGTTCGATCTGCTCGTCGGTATGCATGGCGGAAACGGCGGTGCGGATGAGATCCTTTCCCGGAGGAACCGCGGGTGCGATCGAAAGGACGGTGAAGACGCCTTTTTCAAGGAGGGCGCGCCAGAAAAGATAAACCCGCTCCTTCGAACCGAGGACGATGGGAATGGCCGGCGTCTCGCTTTCCCAAATGTCGAAGCCGAGGCTTTTCAGCATCTCCCGGTAGCGCTGGG
>DASRHD010000277.1:0-8236 GCA_035650695.1 Opitutaceae bacterium | reverse complement strand
TTCGCGCCAGCTGGGACGGCCTCGGCAGCAACCTCGCCAATGCCATGCGTTGCGGCTTCATGGGCTTTCCCGTCTGGGGTTCGGACTGCGGCGGCTATCTCGGCAAGCAGGTCGACGATGAACTTTATGCCCGCTGGGTTGAATTCGGCGCCTGGAGCGGGCTGCACGAAATCAAGATCGACAATTATCCCGGCCGGCTGCCGGACCGGCCGCCGTGGATCCGCAGCTCGGAGCTGCAAACGGCTTTCCGCGAGGCCTGCGAACAGCGCCTGCAACTCCTGCCTTATGTGTACTCGCTGGCCCGAACCAGCGCCCGGCACGGGGTGCTGATGAAGCCGCTCGCCTACGTCTGGCCGGGCGATCCGGCGACCTATGCGGTGGCGGATGAATATCTCCTCGGTCCAGCCTTCCTGGTCGCTCCGTTCACCGAGCCGGGCGGGAAGCGGTCGGTTTACCTGCCGGCCGGAAAATGGCATGACTTCCATAACCCGGCGCAGACCTATTCGGGTGGCCAGAACCTTTCGGTCAACGAACCATTTGACCGTATCCCGGTTTTTGTCCGAGCCAACTCGATCTATCTCACCGGCCTGGCGCCGTTGATCGGAAATGAGAAGCACTGGGTGGGCTCGGCCACGCCTCTGGTCATCCATGCCACGCCGGGCGAAGCGGGGGAGAGCACCCGGTTTGAATTTGTCGACGTGCAAGACCAGAACCGCAGCAAGGTCATCGAATTGGCCCGCACGGGGGAGGCGATCACGCTCAGGGCGCCCGCCCTGTCCGTTCCGGCGACGGTGGATCTTTATGGCGACGCCGCGCCGTCGGCAAAGCTCAATGGCAGCGAGGTGACGGTCGCCTACGACTCCGCGTCGCACGCCACTCGTATCTCCATTCCGGCCGGAACGGCGATCGACCTGCAAGTTCAGTCTGCCGCCACGCATTGAGCCTCGCGGTCTTCTGATTCAACGGCCGCTCGTCCAGCGGCCGTTTTTTTGCCGGCCTATTCTATTGCAAGGCGGGCCGGCTTGGCACTTCAGTGTCAGGCCTTGAGCAGCTTGCCAAAAACAACCGTGGACGTGCGCGCGTCCGGCCGGATCGCCCCGGATTTGCCTCGGAGGATTTGGCTTTTCGGCGCCGGCTTGGCGGTGGCCGGAATGGCGGTTTACGCCAACAGTTTTTCCGGCAGCTTTGTTCTCGACGATACGGACGGGATTTTAAGCAATCCCACCCTTCCTCATCTCAGCCGGGCGCTTTCGCCGCCGGTCCATTCGGGTGTCGGCGGCCGTCCGCTGCTCAATCTTTCCTTCGCCCTTAACTACTTCCTCGGTGGCCTGGCGGTGCCGGGATACCACGCCTTCAACCTCGTGGTGCACATCCTCGCCGGACTGGTCTTGTTTGGTCTGGCAAGGCGGACGCTTCTCCGGCCGCCGCTGCAGGCGCGCTTCGGCCGGGACGCGACGATGCTTGCCTGGGCCGTGGCGCTGCTCTGGCTGCTTCACCCGGTGCAGACGGCATCCGTGACCTATATTTCGCAGCGCGCGGAATCGCTCATGGGCTTGTGGTACCTGCTGACCCTGTATTGCTTCGTGCGCGGGACGGCCTCATCCGCGCCCAAGGCGTGGTTTGGCGCCGCTGTCGCCGCCTGTGGGTGTGGAATGGCGACGAAGGAAGTGATGGTGACCGTGCCGTTGATGGTGTTGCTTTATGACCGCACTTTTGTTGCCGGAACGTTCCGGGAGGCGTGGCGGCGCCGCCGCGGTGTCTATCTCGGGCTGGCCTTGACCTGGATTCTGCTCGGTTGCCTCATGACCAACCTGAGCCAGCGCTCGGTCGGTTTTAGCCACGGCATCAGCGGCTGGCATTATGCGCTGACGGAGTGCCGCGTGGTGGTGCAATATGTCGCCTTGTCGCTTTGGCCGCATCCGCTGGTTTTCGATTATGGCATCGGGGTGGCGAATTTTCCGCCGCTGGAAGCCGTCCCGTTTGCGCTGCTCCTCGCTGCGCTGCTGGCGGGGACGGTGGTGGCTTTGCGGCGGCGGCCGGCGCTGGGTTTTGCTGGCGCCTGGTTTTTCGTCATTCTCGCACCGACCTCAAGCGTGGTGCCGGTGGCCGGCCAACCGATGGCGGAGAATCGTCTTTATCTTCCGCTGGCGGCGGCGGCAGTGCTGATTGTTCTGGGTACGCATGCCTTTGCCGGCCGGCGGGGCATGGCTGCCGTCTTCGCAATGGGCATGGCGGCGGGGCTTCTTGCGGCGGACCGCAATCAATTGTATCGGAGCCCGCTTTTACTCTGGCGCGACACGGTGGCGAAGCGCCCCGAAAATGAACGCGCCCATGACAGCCTGGGCAATGCCCTGCTCGATGCCGGTCGCATGGGCGAAGCGATCGCGGAATATCGGCGGGCGGTCGGGCTCGTGCCGGCCGATCCCCGGGAACACTACAACCTCGGCCATGCCCTGGCCCTGGCCGGCCGGCCGGCGGAGGCCATTGCCTCGTACGAGCAGGCCTTGCGGCTGAAGCCCGACTACGCCGAGGCGCGCAACAATCTCGGCGCGGCGCTGGCCGACGCGGGCCGCCTGGACGAGGCGGTCGCCCAATATCAAAAAATCCTCGGGCTCCAGCCGGACAATGCCGAGGCCCACTACAACCTCGGCCGCGCCTTTCAGCAGATGAACCGCCCCGTGGAAGCCCTGGCGCAGTACGGCGCGGCGCTGAGCTTGAATCCGGAGAGTGCCGCGACTCACGACAATCTCGGCAACGTCCTCGCCCAGCTCGGCCGGTTTCCCGAGGCCGTCCAGCATTATGAGGAAGCCCTGCGCCTCGATCCAAGCTATGCCAGTGCTCATAACAACCTCGGCGTGGTCTTGATGAAAACCGGCCATGAGACCGAGGCGTTGCAGCAATATGAGGAAGCCTTGCGCCTCAATCCCGAAGCCGAGGATGCGCAACGAAACCGGGGCGACGTTTTTCTCGAGTTGGGCCGCACAAATGATGCCATTGAATCTTACAAGGCAGCATTGCGCCTGAAAAATCACGACGCCATCGCCGCCGCACGTCTCGGGGCGGCACTCATGCAGGTGGGCGACGTCTCCGCCGGCATGGGCTATTGCCAGCAGGCGGTGGACGCCAGTCCGGACTATGCCGCGGGGCACTATTATCTGGGAAACGCCCTGGCGCGGACGGGCCAGATCGAACCCGCCCTGCGGGAATTTGAGCGCGCCGTCCAACTCGCTCCGGATTATGCCGAAGCTCAGAACAATCTCGGCATGGCACTGATGCAGACCGGCCGGCTGCCGGAGGCGATTGCGCACTTCGAGGCGGCGGTGCGGTTGAAGCCCGATTACGCCACCGCGGCCGGCAATCTCGCCGACGCCCGCGCGGCCCTGGCGGCGCAAAACCGTCACGATTGAAAACTGCACCGAAACCGCCGAGACTCGTCCCATGAGCATCGAGACCGCCAGGCGGAAAATTTATTTCATGGGCATCTGCGGCACGGCGATGGGCAACGCCGCCCTGCTTGCGCGCGCCGCCGGTCACGAGGTAAGCGGCGCCGACGCGGGCGTTTATCCGCCGATGAGCGGCGTGCTGGCCGGCGCTGGCATTACCGTGCATGAAGGCTACGATCCCGCCCGGCTGGCCCGGCTGGCGCCCGATTTGGTGGTGATCGGCAATGCCATGACTCGCGGCCATCCCGAGGTCGAGTGGCTGCTCGAAACCCGCGCCCTGCCTTTCACGTCTCTCCCCGCGCTGCTGTACGAGCTGGTTTTAAGCCGCCGCCGCAATCTCGTCGTTTGCGGCACGCATGGCAAGACCACCACCACCGCGTTGGCGGCATTTCTGCTCCGGAGCAACGGCCGCGACCCCGGTTATCTCATCGGCGGAGTGCCGCAGGATCCGCCCACCGGCAGCCATCTCGGCGCCGCCGCCGACCCCTTCGTGATTGAGGGCGACGAATACGACAGCGCTTTCTTCGATAAGCGCAGCAAGTTCATCCATTACGCGCCGCACATCGCGGTGCTCAACAATCTCGAATTCGACCACGCCGACATTTTTCGCGACCTGGCCGACGTGCAGCGGACTTTCAGCCATCTTACCCGCATCGTTCCGCGCAACGGTTTTGTCGTGGTGAACGGCGACGACCCGAACCTGCGCGCGCTCGGTCCGCTGCCCTGGACGCGGGTCGTGCGGGTTGGCACCGGAGCCGACAATGACCTGCGCATCGTCGGCTTCAATGAGTCCGCGGAGAGCGCCGGCTTCCATCTCGCCTGGCGCAAGGTGCCGTGGGCGGAGGTGGAATGGCCGCAAGCCGGCCTGTTTAACGCCCGCAACGCCGCCATGGCCGCCTGCGCCGCCGGCCTCATGCTTGACGAAAAGAATCCCATGGCCCTGAGCCTCGATGCGCTGGAGCGGTTTCGCGGCGTGAAACGGCGGCAGGAGATTCTCGTCCGCACGCCACTGCTGACGGTGGTCGAGGACTTCGGCCACCATCCGACCGCCCTGGCGGAGACGCTGCGCTCCTTTCGCGCCCGTTTTACCGGCGCCATCCTCACCGTCGCCTTTGAGCCCCGTAGCAACACCGCCCGGACAAAGGCGCTCCAAGCGGACTTCGCCCGGGCGCTGGCTCTGGCCGACGAAGTCTACCTCGGTGCCGTCAACCGCGCGGAAAAGCTCGGCGCCGAAGAACGCTTCGACGGTGAGGAGGTGGCCCGGAACCTGGCGGGGATGGGCGTGCGGGCGCAGGCTTTTGCCGACAACCAGGCGCTGCTGCAGAAACTTCAAGCGGACGCACTGGCGCCGGGAGCGCGCGCGCGCGTGGTTTGTTTCTTCACCAATGGCGCCTTCGACGGAATCATGGCGAAATTCGCCGTCGCGGCGAAGGCGTCACGCGGGGGTTAAAACGGAAGTTCACCCAACCGCGCGTCAAAAATTCCGTCATTCAGGACCGGCTCGCTCGGATGCGCCGAAAAATCGAGCGGAAGTTCGATCCATGATTTGCAGCCGGACATTTCCGGGGTGGGGACGAGCGAAACCGGCTGCTTCAAGCGGTGCACCCGCACCGCCAGGACGTGCAGACCGGGCGGTTCGGCCCAGTGGAAGCGCTCCCGAACCGTGTCTTCCGACCAGAAGTGAAACGCGTCCATCCGCGCCACCGCCGTCCAGTCGGAAAGAAAGGCGTGCCGCGCGACCTCGGCAAAACAGCGAAGCTCGATGCGGCCGGTTTCCAGCGGGGTTTCCGTAAAAATTTTTTTCGCGGTCGGCTTGGTTTTGGCGAGCTGCTCATGGAAATGCGTGGGAAAGAGCCAGAATTTTTCGGCTTTGATCTGAAAACCGGCGCGTCCTTCTGCCAGGCCGCCCTTGCGCAGAATCAAGATCTGTTCGCCGGCGCCGAGCGCGGCGACAATAACCTGCCACTCCTTGAAGGCGAGATTCATGGGGACGGCGCGGCGGAGAGCTGCTTGACGCGGGCTTGGTTTCTTTTGAGCGCTTGATTCAACCTCTCCAAGGTCGCATGCGCATCGCTGGTGACGCTACTGCGCCTGGCGGGCAACCTTGAATTCCGCCGGCTTTTGGCCCGGCGGCAGCGCGAGCAGATCGTAATCGCGGTGGCCGGTGATTTTGACCTCGGCAAATTCGCCGACCGGCAGCTCGCGCGGCACGTAGACCCGGCCGTCGATGTCGGGGGCGTCGGCCTCGCCCCGGGCGACGCCGGGCTCCTCCACCAACACCTTCAGGGTCCGGCCGATCTGGCGGGCGCTGACGTCGGCGGCGATTTCCTTTTGTCGCGCCATCAGGCGGTGCCAGCGGCGCTCTTTTTCCTTTGCCGGGATCTGGACGTCCAGTTTCGCCGCCCGCGTGCCTTCCTCCTGGGAATAACGAAAAACGCCGAGGCGTTCAAACCTCGCGTCCTCGATAAAAGCGCAAAGCTCGTCCACGTCGGCCTCGGTTTCGCCGGGGAAACCGACAATGAAGGTGGTGCGCACGGCGATGCCGGGCACGCCGGCGCGGATGCGCCTGATCAGGTCGCGAATGTAGGCGCCGCTCGTCTCGCGCTGCATCATCTCGAGCATGCGGTCGCTGACATGCTGGAGCGGCATGTCGACGTAGCGCGCGACCTTCGGGCAGGCGGCAATGGTGGCGATAAGCTCGTCGCTCCAGTGCGCGGGATGGGTGTAAAGCAGGCGGATCCAGAATTCGCCCTCGATGGCGTTGAGCTCGTGCAGCAGGGTGGTGAGCGCATCGCCGCGGGCGGAATCGACCGGCGAGCGCGGATTTGGCCGCTGTTCCCAGCGGTCCATGCCGAAGAAAGTCGTGTCCTGGGAGATGAGGTTGATTTCTTTTACTCCCTCGGCCACGAGCTGACGGGCCTCGGCCACGACGCTTTCGACCGTACGGCTGCGGTGGCGGCCGCGGATTTGCGGAATGATGCAGAAGGTGCAGGGATGGTTGCAGCCTTCGGCGATCTTGATGTAGGCGAAATGGCGCGGGGTGAGCCGGAAGCGCGGCGTGTCGTAGTCCGGGATGTAAGTTGAGCGCGGAGTGACAAAGGACGCCGGCGCGGCGTCCCGGCCGCGCTCCTTCGCGAAGATTTCCTCAATAATCGGAGCGACTTTCGTGATCTGATCGAGGCCGATAAAGGCATCCACTTCGGGAATTTCGCCGGGAAGCTCCTTGGAAAAGCGCTGCGACATGCAGCCGGCGACAATCAACTTCTGTTCGCGCCGGCGTTTGCGCAGGCCGCGGTGCTGATGCACCTCGAGGATGTGGCCGATCGACTCCTCCTTGGAAGAATCGATGAACGAACAGGTGTTGACGATCACCACGTCGGCTTGGGCGGCATCGGGCACGACCGTCATGCCGGCCTGATGGAGATGGCCGACCATGATTTCGCTGTCGACCAGGTTCTTGGCGCAGCCGAGCGAGACGAGGCTGACCTTGATCATGATGAGCGAGGGGCGAGGCGGGCGGAATTCACGACGAAAAAACCGCGGCGGAGGCCGCGGTCGGAAGCGTGGCGCGTGACCGGCTTATTTCTTCTTGGGCGCAGGCGTGGCGGCTTTCCTGCGCTTGAGATAGGCGGCGCGGCGTTTACGTTTGATGACTTTGTTGTACTGTTGTCCCATGGTGAAAGAGGGAAAGAATCCAGGCCTTGTTGGCGGGAGTCAAGTGCGCGGCTCGGGCCCGAACGGCTCGCCGCCCTCCACCCGGGCGCCGTTGCGCCGCCAGCGGTAGATCCGCGGTCCGGGTGTGCGATCGAGCTGCTTGAACAGCGCGGGATCGTCGCGTTTCTGCAGCGTGAGCTCGGCGATGCCGCCGGCATCGCAGTTGAGAAAGCGGGCAAAGGCCTTGAAATGCTCCGGCCGGCCGATGATGCGCGACAGGCCGGCGGGCGGTCCGGCACCGACACGGCGGTCGAGAACGAGGAAGCTGTAGGGCAGGCTGCGCAGATCGATCCCGGCGCGCCGTCCAAATTTCATCCAGGCGCCGTCGGTAAAGATTTCCGGCGGCGGCGGAGCAAAGTGATGGCACCAGTCGCGTTCGCGCCCATCCGCGAGCAGCCCGCAGACGCCTGCGTGGGTGCAGGGCGCCACGACCTGGAAATCTTTGCACAGCTCCTCGCGTACCTGCTGGAGCGCGCGGCTGTCGGCCCGGGTGCCCGGTTCCACCCAGATGATGGCAGCGGCCCGACGCGCCAGTGCCAGCAGTCCGGTCCGGGCGTCGGGCGAGAGCTCATTCAACACGTGGCTGACAACGAGCACTCCGGAAAAAACTTCATTTTCATGCCATGGTTCGACGGTCAGACCGGCAAAGGCCCCGCGCGCCGCCTCGGCGGCATACCCGCGCGCCAGCGCCGAACGGTCGTGCACCTGGAGGGCGGAAAAGTTTTCTGCGCCGAAAAACCGGACCACCCGCCGGCCGGCCGTGCCACTGCCGCAACCCCAGTCAAGCACGGCGGCACCGGCGGCCGGCTTCCAGCCGCGTATCCGCAGCTCGCGCAGGACGGCGTCCCATTTCCAGCCAATGCGTTCGCCGTAGGTGGCGTCGTAGGCAGCGAGGTCGGCGCGGGACTCCCAGTAGGGTCCGGCGGCGGCGGCGCCGCTGAGAAATCCTTCGCGCAAACGGTCGAGCGCGTCCCAATCGAGATTTTCCCCCGGCATGGGATCAACGGGCTTCCGCCCGCAGCGAAATCGGCGGCAGATAAAAATCGGAGACGGTCCGGCGCCACCATTGGCCGGTTTGG
>DASRHD010000276.1:0-3903 GCA_035650695.1 Opitutaceae bacterium | reverse complement strand
GCTTTTCGGTGATCGCCGACGCCCGGCGAGAGACCTGGCATTGCGTGGAGGTGCGCGAAGGCGCGGTCGGGCCGCTGCGACGCCGCGCCGCGGCAGAACTGTCCGGGACCCTGTTCATGCCGGAAAATTTCCGCACCTGGTCTTCCGTGCCGCCCGGCACCACCCGCGTCGGTTATGACCTGGCCACGCTGCTCCCCCGCGTCGCCGGCGCGAACCTGTTCCGCGCCACCGAAGCGCCCGATGCCTTTCTCCACGAGGATCCGAGCTACAAAACCTGGACCCCTCACATCCACGGCGCATCCGCCTCGCCATGAATTCCGCTTCCTCCAGTCTGCCGCTGCGCTGCTGGGCCGAGATCGACCTTGCCGCGCTGGAACGCAACCTCAAGCTCATCCGCGCCTCGCTTCCGCCGCACATGCGCTACGTCGCGGTGGTCAAGGCCGACGCCTATGGCCACGGTCTGCACCAGACGGTGGCGCGACTGATGTACGCCGGCGCCGACCTTTTTGCCGTGGCCAACCTCTCCGAAGCCGCCGCCATTCGCGAACTCGGCCCGGGCTGGCCGATCCTGCTCCTCAGCCCGCTGCTGCCGGAGGAAGATGCTCATCTGGCGGATTACGATCTCGCCGCCACCCTCTCGACCGCCGACGAGGTGGCGCGTTTCGACGCGGTGGGCCGCGCCGCCGGCCGGCCGGTTTCCGTGCACCTGAAAATCGACACCGGGATGGGCCGCCTCGGCGTCTGGCACGAACGCGCGCCGGAACTCCATGCCGAGATCCGCCGCGCAGCCCACATCCGTCTGGCCGGAGTCTTCACCCATTTCGCCAGTCCGGACGATGACCCCGCCTTCACCGCGGAACAACGGCGACGCTTCCTTGCCGCCCTCCAGCGCTGCGAAGGATTGCGGCTGGATGAGATTTTTGTCCATGCCGACAACAGCGCCGGACTGGAGACCCTGCCGGGCGGAAGCCCGTTCAATGCCGTGCGCGTCGGCCTGCTGCAGTTCGGCGTTCTGCCCCATCCCCACTCCCTCCTCGCCCAGGTCCACACCGAGCCGGTCTTCAGCTTCCATACCCGCATCGGCATCGTCAAAGACCTGCCTCGCGGCACCGGCATCAGTTATGGCCGCACCCGCACCCTGGCCCGCGACTCCCGCATCGCCATCCTCACCGCCGGTTACGGCGACGGCCTGCCCCGCGCCGCCAGCAACCGCGCCCAGGTGCTGGTGCGCGGCCGGCGCTGCCCCGTGCTGGGGCGCGTCACCATGGACCAGACCGTCATCGACGTCACCGATGTCCCCGGGGTGGAACGCGGCGAGGAAGTGGTCTTGGTCGGCCGGCAGCAGGGAGCGGAAATTTCCCTGGCCGAGTTCAGCCACTGGGCGGACACGATTCCGTGGGAAACCCTTTGCTCGGTGACAAAACGCGTGCCGCGGATCTACAAGACCGCCCTCGGGGTCTGAACGCACTGCACTTTGCAACCTGCGGCGGATTTTTTTGCCGGCAGCCGGCTTTACCGGGCGCCAATGAAACCAGGGCCGCCTTCACGCCGTCACGTTTTAAACAAAATTTGTCATGAGCAGCCCAAGTAATGATGTTGTAACCCCACCCGCCACGAAACTTTCCCTTTCCCCGCAGGAGGCGTGGCAGCCGTTGCCCGCTGCCGATTGGAACGCCCGCTCCGCCGCGCACCTTTTGCGCCGCGCCGGCTGGGCGGCCCGGCCGGAGGATGTGCAGCGGGCCGTGGCCGAAGGCCTGCCGCAGACCCTCGACCGCCTCTTTCCGGACAAACCCGTCTCGCTCGCCCGCCCCAAGCTGGTGGCCGATGCCGCCGAGGAGACGCCCGATCTCTACAAGAGGATCCAGGACAGTCCGCCGGAGGAAAAACTCATCCTCCAGCGCGAGGCGCGCGAACGCAGCCGGATGGCGCTGGAAGACCTGACGATCAAATGGCTCCAGCTCTCCGCCCATCCCGACCACGCCGCCTTTGAAAAATGGGTGCTGTTTCTGAGCGATGTCTACGTCGTGGCCTTCCAAAAGGTCTTCAATGCCGGCCTCATCTGGCAGCATTACGACATCCTCCGCAGTTCCGCCTACGGGCCGGCGCCGGCCTTGACCAAGGCGGTGCTGCGTTCGCCCGCCATGATCATGTACCTCGATCTGCAGCAAAGCCAGCGCGGCGCGCCCAACGAGAATTTTGCCCGCGAACTTTTCGAACTCTTCGTCCTCGGCGTCGGCAACTACACCGAGCAGGACATCAAACAGGCGGCGCTGGCCTTCACCGGCTACCGTCAGCGCTTCGGTGAGTTCGTCTTCGTCCCCCGCCAGCATGACGATGGCGCAAAGACCGTTTTCGGCCACACCGGCAACTTCAACGGCGACGACGTCATCGATCTGGCCTACCAGCTCCCCGCCGCCGGCCGCTTCCTCCCCCATGAAATGGTCAAATGGTACCTCAGCGATACGCCCCTCGCCGACGATTACCTAGAGGTCATCGGCCAGTGGTGGCGCGGCCAGAATTTTGCCCTGCGCCCGCTCGCCCGGCAGTTCTTCAGCAGCCGGCTGTTTTTCGCCCCCGAATTTCGCGGCAACTTCATCAAAAGCCCCCTCCAGTTTTATCTCGGCCTGATGCAGGACCTCAGCCTCAACGTCGCGCCGCTGCCCCGCCAGGTGCTGGTGGCGATGCGCCAGATGGGCCAGGTCCTCTTCGATCCGCCCAACGTCCGCGGCTGGGTGGGCGGCCGCTACTGGATCAACTCCGCCACCCTCGGCGCCCGCCGCGCGCTCGTCGACCAGCTCTTCGCCCCGCTCAACGAGGCCAGCCTCAATGCCGATGAACAGATCGAGCTCGTCGCCGCCCGCGCCAACGGCATCGACAATTTTAACGTCACCAATGACCGCCTGGAGGCGACGTTCGGCAAGTTCGACGCCGCGCAACTCACCGACCGCCTCTGCGATTATTTCCTTCCCGTGACGGTCGATGCCGGTTTCCGCGACGACGTGAAGGCCTTCCTCACCGGCGACGGCTCCGACCAGCACCGGCTCGCCCGCATCCGCAGCACCATCATGACCGTCCTCCAGTCGCCCGAATATCAACTGTGTTAACCATGAAAAATCCGAACAATTTTCTTCCCACCACCCGCCGTGAATTCTTCCGCCTGACCAGCCGCGGCATCGGCCTGCTCGCCTTCAGCCGCTTCGCCCCCTCGTTTCTCGTCCAATCTACCCTCGCCGCCACCCCCGCGCCGGAAAAAGACCGCACCATCCTCGTCCTCGTCCAGCTCGCCGGCGGCAACGACGGACTCAACACTGTCATTCCCTACGAGGATTCGAATTATTACCGCCTCCGCCCCACCCTCGGCATTCCGAAGGAGCAGATTTTGAAAATCGGCGACACCCCGCTCGGGTTCCATCCCGCGATGACGGCAATGAGCGGACTGCTCAGCGACGGCAAGCTCGCCGTCGTCCAGAACGTCGGCTACCCGAATCCCAACCGCAGTCATTTTCGCTCGACCGAAATCTGGGAGACCGCCAGCGACAGCAGCGAGTACCTCCCCACCGGCTGGATCGGCCGGTTCATGGACAATGCCTGCAACGGCTCGCCCGCCGCCGATGCCGATCCCTGCGCCGTGCACATCACCAGCGGCGTTCCGCAATCCTTCCTCGCCGGGCACGATCACAACACGTTTGGTCTTTCGCCTTACGGCAACGGCCGCCGCCGGGAAAATCTGGAGCTTTTGGAAAAACTCGTCGACCGGCCCGGCGCGGCCGAAAACGAAAGCGCCAGTTTCCTCAAGCAAACGATGATGGACGCGCTTGTCACGGAAAAGCGGGTGCAGGGCGTGCTGGGCACTTACCGCCCCGCCTCGACCTATCCGACCACGCCGTTTGCCGCCTCCTTGCG
>DASRHD010000275.1:0-5335 GCA_035650695.1 Opitutaceae bacterium | reverse complement strand
CCGCCGGGCCGGGTCCGCCGCAGTCGATCACCAGGGTCGCAGTCTTGGCCTCGGCGACCGGCGCGCCGGCCAGAACCAGGCCGGTGCGCGCCTCCCAGCGACGGAGCGCCCGCGCCAGGCCGTCGCGTAGCCGGACATCGTCATGGCCGGTGATCGCCACCGAAAATTTCCCGTTAAGCGCGAGGCGCCCTGCGGTGAAACGCAGCTCCGCCGGCGCCGGCATCACGTCGGCCGAGGCGGCGTCCGCCCGCCCGGGGACGCAAACCGCCAGCGCCAGCAGCGCGGTAAACCAGGCCGCGGTCAGGCGTTCACAGCTGGACATGACGGAGAAACGCCTCCGGCGAGAAGCGCCGGAAGGCCTCGATGGCCTCGTACTCGGCCAGCCCAAGCGCATTGTAGGCTTCAGCCAGACGGTGGCTGCGGTCCTCGGTGCGCTGCCAAAATTCACGGCGATCATCGCCGAGGAAGAGTGCCTGGTCCTTTTGGGTTTCATGGCGGAAAATGGCCCGGCGCCGGCGCAACACTTCCTGCGGGCTGAGCGGCACCGCCATGTCGATCTCATCGGTCTCCCATTCCGCCCAGGCGCCGCGATAAAGCCAGAGCTCCATTTCCTTGAGCCAGGGCTCGCCGGACACGCCGGCCATCGCCTCCGCCAGCGCCCGCAGGCAAAGCCGGTGGGTGCCGTGCGGATCATCGAGATCACCCGCGGCAAAAACCAGATGGGGACGCAATTCGGCCAGCAAGCGGCGCATGGTGCCGATGTCCGCCTCGGTCAGGTCGCCGTGACGGCTGGGCGTGGGACCGGTGTGATAAAAGGGCAGATCAAGAAAATGCAGGCGGTCGGCGGGCACGCCGCAAATCCGGGCCGCCGCGATCGCTTCATGGCGTCGCACCAAGCCCTTCCAGCGCACCAATTCCGGCGAGGCGGGCAGGGCGCCGGTGGCGGTGAAGGTATGGCAGAGGGCCCGCACCGTTTCTGCCGGCTGGCTTCCGCTCAGGCCGCTGTCTGCGGCGAAAAGCAGCGTCCGCCACAACGCCTCGTCGGAGACCGCATTTGAACCCGAGACCTGATAGGCCACGTGCAATTCATGGCCGTGCTCGACCAGCCGGCAAAGCGTGCCGCCCATGGAAATGACGTCGTCGTCGGGATGGGGCGAGAGCACAAGTATCCGTTTTGGGAATACGCCGGCGGAAGAGGCGCGCAAAGGACGCGGCGGAGCGTCACCGGGGCGCTGGCGCCGCGGATCGCGTCCGCCCGGCCAGCCGGTGATGGTGTGCTGCATCTGGTAAAAGCCGACCAGATTGGCCTCGTAGGCGGAGCCATGCACGCGAAGGAGATCCTGCAGGCCGGACTCGTTATAGTCGTCGTCGGTCAGCTTGAGCACGGCTTTCCGCCGCTGTTGCGAGAGCCAGATGATGGCCCGGCGCGTCATCCGCTCGTCCCAGGCCAGCCCTTGGTCCTCGAGCGGGCCGATCAGCCAGGGCGTGCGGTAGCGGGTGAGCAGGCTGGCCGCAACCTGGTCGAGAACGAATTGGACATGATCGTGCTCTTGCAGGAACGACGCCGCCACCTGAGGGTTGGGGTCGCCTTCGATCGACGCGCGCACCACTCCGGCCTTGTGCTGGCCCCAGGCCATGAGCACGACGCGCCTCGCCTCCAGGATCGTGCGCACGCCCATGCTTAGTGCATAGCGGGGGGTGTGCTCCTCACCGCCAAAATCGTTGCTGGCGTCGCGCCGGGTGACCGGATCGAGGGTGACCAGCCGGGTGCGCGAGCGTCGCGAGCTGCCGGGTTCGTTGAATCCGATGTGACCGGTGCGGCCGATGCCAAGAAGCTGAAAGTCGATGCCGCCGGCGGCGCGGATTTTATCCTCATAGGCCTGGCAGTGCGCATCCACGCCGGCGGAAGGGACGGCGCCGTCCGGCAGATGAATGTTTTCCGGGCGGATGTCGATATGGTTGAAAAGATGCATCCGCATGAAGCGGTGGTAGCTTTGCGGATGCTCCGGCGGCAAAGGATAATATTCGTCGAGATTAAAGGTGACGACATCGGCAAAGCTCAGGCCCTCTTCGCGGTGCAGGCGCACCAGTTCGGCATAGACGCTCAGCGGGGTCGACCCGGTCGGCAGGCCGAGCACGGTCGGGCGCCCCTCGCGCCGCCGGGCCCGGATGAGCTCGGCGATCTCGTGCGCCACTGCGAGCGAGGCTTCGCCGCTGCTGTTGAAGACCGCGACGGGGACGCGTTCAAACCGGCTGGGCGGCAGCGTACGTTTCGCAATCAAAACCGGCGAGACGCGGTGAGAGGGAGTGGCCGTCATGGTAAAGCAGGGGAGAGAAAACATCCCATCATAAGTCCTGCCGAACGAATAATAAATGTCAGAAATGACGATGTTTTTAACAAAACTGATAGTAAATTGAGGCAAAACGCCCGCCCGGGTTACAAACCGGAAAAATCAGCCCGGGGGCGATCTCGCCTGCCGACCGGCAAACCGCCTGGCCCTCGGCCTTGTCCGGCGAGGTTTAGCGCCGCCAGCTTGACGCTTGGCCTTCGCCATGCGGAATCGTTTCCGTGACGTTCTCTTCTCCAGTCCGATCGACCCAACCGGCTCGGGCGGACCTCGCGCTTGGACCGGCGTTTTTGTTTCTGGCGGCCACTCTGCTCGTTTATCTGCCCGCCCTGCACGGAGGATTTGTCTGGGACGATGACGCGCATGTCACCAAGCCTGCGCTTCGTTCGCTTCACGGTCTGGTGCGGATCTGGACCGAACCGGGAGCGACCCAGCAATATTATCCGGTTCTGCACAGCGCCTTTTGGATCGAACATCGGCTGTGGGGCGATGCGGTCTTGGGCTATCATCTCTTCAACGTGTTGCTGCACGCCGCGGCCGCCTGGCTGCTGGTTTTGATTTTAAGAAAACTGGAATTGGCCGGCGCCGTACTGGCCGGCCTGCTCTTCGCCGTGCATCCGGTCTGCGTCGAGTCAGTCGCATGGATTGCGGAACAGAAAAACACCCTTTCGGCGGTTTTTTATCTCGGGTCGGCGCTCTGCTACCTTAATTTTGATCAAGGCCGCCGGAGCCGCTGGTATTTTTTCGCCCTCGGTTTTTTCGTCCTCGCGCTCTTGACCAAGAGTGTGACGGCCACGCTGCCGGCGGCATTGCTTCTTGTTTTCTGGTGGCGGCGGAGTCGGATCGAGGGGAGGCGGGACGTGCTGCCGCTGCTGCCCTGGTTTGCGGTCGGCATCGCCAGCGGGTTGTTCACCGCCTGGATGGAGCGGAAGTACATCGGTGCGGAGGGCGCGGATTTTTCTTTCACCATTTTGCAAAGGCTGCTGCTGGCTGCGCGCTCGGTGGCGTTTTATTTTTCCAAGCTGGTCTGGCCGGCGGGCCTGACATTCATTTATCCGCGTTGGTCGGTGAATCCCGGCGCCGTCTGGCAGTATCTTTTCGATCTCGGCCTTTTGCTCATGGCCGCCGCGCTGATTTACCTCGCCCGGAGGCGGCGCGGGCCGCTGGCCGCTTTTCTTTTTTTCATCGGCACGCTTTTTCCCGTGCTCGGTTTCGTGAATGTTTATCCATTTGTTTTTTCCTTCGTCGCCGACCATTTCCAGTACCTTGCCAGCCTCGGGCTGATCGTTCCCTCCGCCTGGGCGCTCGACGCCCTGGTCGGGCGGGTGCCGGCAGGTCGGGTGGCGCGGACTGCCCTGTGGGTGGCGCTGCCGGCGGCGCTGGCGGTCCTGTCTTGGCGCCAATGTCATTTTTATCGTGATGCCGACACGTTGAACCGCTCGACGCTGGCGCAAAATCCCTCCGCCTGGCTGGCGCATTACAACCTCGCCGTATCGCTGGAAAACAGCGGCCGCACGGCGGAGGCGATTGCGGAGTACGACGCGACCGTGAAACTGAAGCCGGATCACTGGGCCGCGCACGGCAACCTAGCCAGCGCCTGGCTCAAGAGCGGTCGCCCGGACAAGGCGATTGCTGAATACGAAGCCGCCTTGCGGATCAATCCCGCCTTTGCCGAGGCGCATAACAACCTCGCCGTCGTGCTGGGGCATATGCCGGACCGCCTGGAGGAGGCCATTTCGCACGCGCGGGCGGCGATTCGCCTCCGTCCGGACTATGACAGCGCACACAACGAGCTTGGCATCCTGCTGCTGCAGAAGCCGGGCGGTTGGAACGCCGCCTTGATGGAATTTCAAACCGCTCTTCATCTTGCGCCCGACAACGCTGAATATCATTACAACCTGGCGAACGCGCTGGCCGCCGCGCCCGGCCGGTTGCCGGACGCAATCGGCGAATACCAGGCGGCGCTCCGTCTCCGACCGGATTTTGTCGAGGCCCACGGGAACCTGGCCGAAGCCTGGAGCCGCCTTCCCGGCCACCTTGCCGACGCGATTTCCGAATATCGCTCGGCGCTGCGGCTCGCGCCGGCCAGCGCGCCGCTTCATTCCAATCTGGCCAACGCTCTCGCCAAAATTCCATCGCGCGTCGCGGAGGCGGCGGCGGAGTACGTCGCCGCCCTGCGGATTGATCCCGGGGATGCACAGACGCACACGGCGTACGGCGTTTTGCTCTCGGACCAGCCCGGTCGCCTGATAGACGCCACGGCTGAGTTTGAGACGGCGGTGCGGCTCAAGCCGGAGTTTGCCCAGGCGCATTATTGCCTCGGCGTGGTCCTGCTCCGGGCCAGCCGGCGCGCGGAGGCATCGGATCAATTCAAGCAAACCCTGCAGCTCCAGCCCGGCTTCGAACCGGCGCAAAAAATGTTGGAACGCCTGCAATCGCCGTGACCACCAAAACGAAGAATTCCCTGCCATTTCAGCGATCGGAGCACGCCACTCCGCGCATCTGGCTTTATCGATTGGGCTTGGCCGTGATAATTCCGATCGTCTTTCTCTTCGCGCTCGAATTCGGATTGCGCTGGGCAGGATTCGGTCGACCTGCGACTTTTCTGATTTCCGACGACAAGCCGGGATACTTCCGCACTAATCCGGATTTTGCCAATCTGTTCTTTCCGGCAAACTTCGATCTGCGGCCGCTGAATTTCCGTCTCTCCCGTCATAAAGCGCCAAATTCCGTCCGAATCGTCGTCCTGGGCGAGTCGGCGGCTCAAGGCGTTCCCGTGCCCAGCTTCGGTTTCGCTGCCCAGCTTCGAGCGCAGCTCCGCACTCGTTATCCCGGAAAAGAAATCGAGGTCATCAATACAGGAATCGTGGCGATCAATTCCCACGTGGTCTACCAGATCGTTCGGGAACTCGTGGGGTTTGAGCCCGACCTTTTCGTCATTTACATGGGCAACAATGAAGTGGTGGGGCCATACGCGCCGGGCTGCG
>DASRHD010000274.1:0-4964 GCA_035650695.1 Opitutaceae bacterium | reverse complement strand
GCGTTAACCGGCACAGAGCCGAGATTATACCCGAAACGCTGCTCGATCGGTTTGCGCGCGACCGGCATCAGCGGCATGGCTGACGAAGAAGCTCCTTTGCGGGCCGCCGCCGGCCGGGCGCCGGTCGTAGCTCCGATAGATTCTGCCGGAGGTATTTTCTCTAAAGGGGCGTGAGCCATGGCTGGCCGGGGCGGCAGCAGCCGGTGCGGGTTAAGGTGTTTTCTCGTCGAAAGGGCAAAGGCGTCTCGGACGTCATGCGGCTAGAAAACATCGGTGCCGCCGGAGGCCGAGTCAACGTCACTCGCTGGCTGGATCTTAGTCACGTGCGGAGGGACGAGCTAATAATATATCATAAGTTTATTTAATATATAGATTGCACAATATAAGTTTTTATAGAAATCGCTGATGAAAGTCGGTTGCATTGACAAACCAGGCCAACGCGTCGGAATCGCTCCATGCGCGCAGCTCGGTCGATCACGAGGCGGATTTCGGCGGCGTCGGAGATTCCGGCTGCCTTCGTGCCCGGCGCTCTGCTGCAGCGTTGTGCGTGCGGAAAAAAAACTTCCGGTCCGGAAGGCGAGGAATGCCCGGAGTGCAAAAAGAAGCGCGAAGCCGGCGCAAGGCTGCAGCGCAAGGCGGCTCCAGCCGGCCGTGCCGCCTCGACGATGGCGCCGCCGATCGTCCATGACGTTCTGCGCTCATCCGGCCAGCCGCTCGATGCGGCAACGCGTGCCTTCATGGAGCCGCGCTTCGGTTACGATTTCAGCCGGGTGCGCCTGCATGCCGACGCCCAAGCGGCGAGGTCGGCCGAGGCGGTCAGCGCCCAAGCCTACACCGTCGGTTCGAATATTGTCCTGGGTGCCAACCGGGGTGGGGTGGGCGACCGGCGGCTGCTCGCCCACGAACTGGCGCACGTCGTCCAGCAAGACGGGCGTCAGGCCGGCGGCGTGCTGGCGGTGGCGCCGGCCAACGACAGTGCGGAAGTCGCGGCCGATCGCGCCGCCGATCAGGTTTTATCCGGCGGCCCGGCCGGCCGGCCATCGAAGAGTGACGGCCGGCTCCAGCGTCTGGGCGCGAACCCCGGCTGCACTCCGGCTCAAGCTGCCTCCATTCACCAAGGAATCTACGACGCCAACAGCATGGTGGGCAAAGCGCTCTCTGCGCTGGCGGCCCGTCCGCTGGCTTCCCGCACCGTCAGCGCCTTGGCCCATAATTTTGGTCCGGCCGGAACCCTGGGGAATGTGCCGACGATCGAGGCTCGCTTGAAGGCCGGTCGCAGCGACATGCTCAGTGATCCGCTTTCCTGCGTCACGGCCGCGACCGACGCCAATTGCGGAGGCGGCTACTGCGGCGATACGCCTGTGCCGGGTGGGCACGCGGCCAATATTTGCGCTGATGTGACGCTCGCGCCTCCCCTGGATTCGATCTATCGAGCCGGCTGCGTCCTGCACGAGGCCATGCACGCCAGCAACGGCTCCATCATCGGCGACTACTATTCCGGCTGGTTTCACCATTCCACGCCGACGGCGGTCTATCCCGGACCCGATCCGCTAAATAACGCCGATTCGTACGTCACCCTGGCAATGGAACTTTCGTGATCGCCACTCCTCCCGCTTAAAGCTTCATGAGCATGCTCCAGCCCGTTCTAACCAAAAAAAACGAAACGCCGATAACGCCGGCGGCCTCCGGTCACACCGGCTTGCTGCAGCGGTGCTCCTGTCAAAAATCCGGCTCCAGCGGTCCGGAAGGCGAGGAATGCCCGGAGTGCAAAAAGAAGCGCGAAGCCGGCGCAAGGCTGCAGCGCAAGGCGGCTCCAGCCGGCCGTGCCGCCGCGGCGATGGCGCCGCCCATCGTCCATGACGTTCTGCGCTCGTCCGGCCGGCCGCTCGATGCGGCGACGCGCGCTTTTATGGAGCCTCGTTTTGGTTACGATTTCAGCCGCGTGCGCCTGCACACCGACGCCCAAGCGGCGAGGTCGGCCGAGGCGGTCAGCGCCCAGGCCTACACCGTCGGCTCGAACATCGTTTTTGGCGCCCACCGGGGCGGACCGGCGAATCAGCGCCTGCTTGCCCACGAACTCGCGCACGTCGTTCAGCAGGGCGGCCGTCATGCTGGCGGTTCGCTGACAGTGGCGCCGGCCCACGACAGCGCCGAGGGCGCGGCCGACCGCGCCGCCGATCAGGTTTTGTCCGGCGGCCAAGCCGCCCCATCAACCAAGGCTGCAGGCCGCCTGCAGCGCATGGGCGCAAATCCCAATTGCACCGCCACGGAAGTCCCCGTCATCCATCAAGGCATTTTTGATGCCAATCCCTGGGCCAAAAAAACCGTGAGTGCCCTTGGCGCCAGTCCGCTGACGCAAAAAACGCTCGACGCGCTGCAGCATCATTTTGGCACGGCAGGTACGGCGGCCAACGCACCGACAATTGCCGCAAATTTGGAAGCCGGTCGTGCAAGTATGTTCAAGCAGTCTTTTGCCTGTACTGATGCCACGAATGATAAGCTTTGCGCTGCGGGCAACTGTGGAGATTCCGTGGCGGGAAGCGGGGCGTCAAACATCTGCCGGGCGACGCTCGCCAGCACCGATCCCTATTTCCGGGGTGGATGCGTTCTGCACGAAGCCATGCACGCGAGCAATGCCACCATGACCGTGGATTCCTATTCCGGCTGGCAGGGGCATGCCCAAAGAACGCCCGGCTACCCCGGTGCCACTCCACTCATCAATGCCGATTCCTACGTCGGCCTGGCCATAGAGCTCTCATGATTTTCAAAAACGACACGAATCCTGCGGCACTTGGACGATTCGGATTCCACACCATGTAACGCGCCACGCTCGAATGCGATTGAAAGGACCCCGATGGTGAACGCACATCAGCCAATCCTGATAAAAAAGCCGGAAACTCCGGCCGTGTCGTCCGGGGTGGGGCAGGGCGTCAGTCAGCTGCAACGTTGCGCCTGCAAAAAAGCCGCCGGACCGGAAGGCGAGGAATGCCCCGAGTGCAAAAAAAAGCGGGAGGCCGGTCCCGTGCTGCAGCGCAAAGCCGCCTCAACTTCGGCCGGCCGATCGTTGCCGGCCCCGCCATCGGCCGGCCGTGCACCGCGCTTCGATTATGATTTTGGCCGCGTGCCGGTCCACGCCGGGTCGCATGCTTCGCCCTTGTCTATCGGGACGCCGGGCGACCGTTACGAGGAGGAGGCGGAGCGGGTGGCGGAGCGCGTGGTGCAAGCTCCAGAGCCGCAGGCGGGTGGTCGCGCGTCCGCACCGTTTCAGATCGGAGCAGCCAGCGGTGCCGCGTGCATCCAGCGCGACATGCGGAGCCCCTATTCGCCCGACGACGCCACCCAACAGGCAACGCGGGATCAAGATCAGGGGACCGTTCAAACCCAGCTGGAGGCCGGGCGGACGCCGCGACTTTCGCTCGAGTTTGAACACCAGATCGGTTCGTTGCAGGGCGGGGGACGGACACTGGCCGAACCGCTGCGGGCCTCGATGGAATCGCGATTCGGCCACGACTTCAGCCGGGTGCGCATCCATACCGGACCGACCGCGGCGGCGCTCGCCGCTTCGATCAACGCCCGGGCGTTCACCTTGGGGCCGGATGTGGTTTTCGGCGCCGGTCAGTACGCGCCCGAAAGTCAGACGGGACAAAGGCTCATCGCCCATGAGTTGACCCATTCCATTCAGCAGGGGCAGGCGCCGCGCGCCCCTTCAGCCCAGCCGGGCGCGGTGGCTCCAGCGATGGAAATCCGGGCGGAGCCGACCATCGCCCGCACCGTCCGTCGCGTGCGCTGGAACCCGAATGCGGACACCGGTCGGAAAGTCAAACCGTGGGGAACCGGACCGGACGGAAAAATTCTCCGGGCCAACACCGATGCCGGAACTCCGATCGACATCTGGAAGCCGGACGATGGCCAGACCTACTGGTGCCATGGATTCACCTTTGGCGGAAATACGGCTCCGGGCGGCCCCTATTCACTCTGGGGCCAGGACGTGCCCACGGTGCTGAACGACGAACGTTGGGGTCCGCAGGATTCCTGCGCCGCCAAACCCGGCGATATTCTCGTCTTCCGCGGCGGCAATCCCATCACCCATTCCGGTGTCATCCGCAATGCCGCCAATTCCGGCGGAGGCGTCGACGAAGACGGCAGTACGCTCGATTCAAAATGGGGCAGCGGATCGCAAAATACGAGTTCGTGGACGGCAAACACGACTTACGGGCAATACCGCTGCTACTCAAAAAATCCCAGTTTCGGCGGCTGCCGATATCGTGGCGTGAACGAGACGGGAAGCCCGCTGCCGCTTCCGCCGGGAGACTACCCGCAGCAGATCCCCTCCGATTCGGCCGTTGTCTAACCGCTGCGCTTCTCCCATGACCATCGCCGCCCCCGTCCTTAAAAACACACCGGTGCCCCGGAGAGGTTTGCCGGCCGGTCTGACAAAATCAGCCTCGTCAAAGCCCGCGCCGCTGGCGGCTGCAGCCGCTGCCGCCAGGGCGAGCCGCGCGGGTCCACCGGCCGACTTCTTCAACGTGCGGTTGCACCCGAACGCGGCCGAAGTCACGGCTCCGCTGCAGGCCAGGGCGGTGACGCGCGGCCAGGATGTTTATTTTCATCCTGGCCAATATCAACCTGGCACGCCGCAGGGCCAGGCGCTCATCGCCCACGAGCTGGCTCACACTTTGCAGACGCGCCAGGCGGACCGCTCCGGCACGGGGCGCGAGCCGCTTGTCTCCCGGCCCGGCGATGCCTTTGAGAAAAACGCCGATGCGCTGGCCCGCGGCGAAACGGCGCATGCGCTGGCGGCTCCCGCCGACGCGGCGCTCCGCTCGCCCTTTGATTCCGAGAGCCCGGCGGACCGCACCCGCCGCGAGCAGCTCCTCCAATCGATCGGCAACGCCACTAACCGGCTTATCCAGGTCCTCCAGAGCAGCGGCCTGCTCAATTTCGAAACGGCCACCACCCGCGGC
>DASRHD010000273.1:0-4417 GCA_035650695.1 Opitutaceae bacterium | reverse complement strand
GCATCCGCGCACTTCAAGCCGGTTCCTGGTGGCTCTCCCCGATAGAGGCGCCAGTGTGCGGCCATGACGTCTCCGGGATAAACCGTGTCGAGCCGTCCATCGAACGAGACCGGGTTTTCCGGCAATTCCCACAGGACATACTGGCCCCAGTCGAAGTAGATGATGGTCCTGCCGTACAGACCGTGGTCGTGGATGAAGGCGACGGCCGTCTCGGGAAAAGAGTCGCGTTCCACCGCCATGGTGAAGAGGTGGCGGCCGCGCGGAAATGCGCTTCCGATGGCAGCGCCGACGCCGGCCGCGAACAGCGCCGCAGCCAGCAAGCGGCGGATGGCCGGTCGCCGGCTCAGGTCGGCCAGTCCGCGGCAACGCGGCGCCAGCCGCGCCGCCGCGCTGGCCAGATGGGGCGGAGTGAGCATGAGGTTGGCCAGTCCGAAAAGCGGCGTGTGGCGCAGATGTTGGATGGAAATGAGGGCGAGCACGCCGAGAACGGCCGCTTCCCACGCCGAGCGCGGCGCCCGGCTCAAGCTCCACGCCACGACCGAGCCGACAAGGACGAGGTAGAACACCAGGGCCAGACCGGGCAGTTCGATCATCGCTTTCAGTCCCAGGGGCTGCCATTCGGCGATGTTGGGCCGGGGCAGCCAGACGCTCTCCGCCGTCCACACCACCAGGTGCCAGCCCCAGGGGTTGAACAGCGCGGCGGCGGCGGCGAGCATCGTCGCGGAAAAAAATGTGACCGGCGCCTGCCGCGCCGGGAAAATCGCCGCCAGGCGCCGCGCGCGCGTCCCGGGCATGGCCTGAACGAATGCGGCGGCGACCAGCAGGGCCAGCCCGAGGAGGAAGCCGCCGTGAAAATTCGTCCAGAGGGCAAACACGACCGGCAGCGCCAGCATCCAGGCCGGCCGCGCCGCCAGCCGGCGCATGATCGCGATCTGCAGGACCAGCCCCAGCATGGTGAAAAGCTGGGGCCGGACCGAATAGCCGGTGACGATGAAGTTGATCGAGGCGCCAAAAAGCAGGAGGGCCCACCATTTCTGCGCCGGCGGACCGGCCCTCATTCCCTCCCGCAGGGCCAGCCCGACAGTCACCACCGCCATGCCCAGCATGAGCAGCCAGAGCCCCGTGCCGCCGCCCAGCCGGTGCGCCTGGGCCAGCACCGCCTCGGAGAGGATTTCATGGTTGATCCAGGGATGCCCGGACGCGGTCCAGGATAATGTATCAATTTTTTCAATACAACCGCGCAACCAGGCGCGTTCCCCGTAGAGGACATGCCCCCACAGGTCCGGGTCGACGAAATTATAGGAAAAGCGCAGCCAGGCAAAGCCGGCCAGGGCGGTGAGAAACGCCGCCGCCAGGGCCCGGGAAGCGCCGCGACTGGCCTCGGAACCGGTGGGCGGGGGGAGGCTCATCCGCGGTCGTTACCGCCGGCTCCAGCGCCGGTCGGGCTTGAGCTCCAGTTTTTTTGTTTCCAGCTGCACCCCGGCCACGGCAGGGTGGGCGCGGAGTTCCTGAAAACTCGGGGCGGTAAGCTTCCAGGTCAGGCCGGAAGAAGCCTCGGCCACCGGCGCGGCCCGGCCGTCGAAGAGAAAACCGATTTCCAGGCGGGTGTCGCCGCTGGCGGCGTTGACCGTCTCGCGGAGCTGGCGGAGGAAGTCGGCGGCCCGGGGGTGCGCGGGCGAGAGCAGCCAGGTGATCTTTCTCACCAGGCTGGTGACGGCGGGCTCGAGCGGATAGCATTCCTTGACGTTGAGGCGGGCGCCGTCGTTGCCCTGGATGATGTTGCCGAGCACGAGCACCGGCGCGTTCTCCGCCAGATGGCGGCCGTAATTTTCAAACGCGTCGGCGAACATGTTCAACGGAAGGGTGGCGCGGCGGGTGGCGAGGTTGAACGCGGCCCACGGGCGGTTGTCCTTTTTCGCCAGTTTTTTTGCGATGTTGCTGACGATGCCGCAGAGCCGGAATTCCGTGCGGTCGGGCTGCTGCAGAAGGGCGTCTTCGGCGCAGGTGTCGAGCGCGTCCGCCAGGCCGGCGTACAGGTTCATCGGATGGCCGGAGACGTAAAAGCCGAGCAGTTCCTTCTCGAAGGCGAGGCGGTTGGCGGCAGTGAGCTTGCGCTCAGCCGCCGCCGTCGTGGCAATTTTGGATTTTGGATTTTCGATTTTGGATGGGGTGCTAAAATCAAACGAGGCGTGGTCGTCGCGATGGCCATTGGCGGCAGCCTGTCCGACGCGGCGGGTGTGGCGGAGAAGTTCGGAAAATTCCGTCGCTAGTCGTTCGCGCGGGGGAGGTGGCGGCGGGGTGTCGGCGGCGCCGAGATCGAAAAGCATGCTGTCGGTGGTCTCCTCGACCTTGGCGGCAGGCTGGTCTCTGCGGAGGGCGGGATATTTGCGTTGGAGTTCGCCGAGCGCAGAGAGTGCGTCGTCGATCTGGGCGAAAAGCACCTCGCGCGGTGCGCCGCTGAAGTCAAACGCGCCGGTAGCGACAAGATTTTCGAGTACGCGCTTGTTGAGCGCACGCGCGTCGACACGGAGGAGAAAATCGGCGAAATCACGGAAGAAACCACTGGCTTCGCGTTCGGCGATGATGCGCTGGCCGGCCTGTTCGCCCACGCCCTTGATCCCGGCCAGTCCGAAACGGATCTTGTCGCCGACCGGAGTGAAGTTTTCGCGGCTCTCGTTCACGTCCGGGCCGAGGACCTGCAGGCCCATCGCCCCGCATTCGGCGACGAAATGCGAGACCTTATCGGCGTTGCCGAGCTCGCTCGAAAGCATCGCGGCCATGAAGTGGACGGGATAGTTCGCCTTGAGGTAGCCGGTCTGGTAACTGAGCACGGCATAGGCGGCGGAGTGCGACTTGTTGAAGCCGTAGCCGGCAAACTTGTTGAGGATGTCAAAAATGGCATTGGAGGTCTTCTCGTCGATGCCGTGGAGCTTTTTTGCACCGGCGACAAAATTGCCGCGCTCCTTCGCCATCGCCTCCGGATCCTTTTTGCCCATGGCGCGGCGGAGCATGTCGGCGCCGCCCAGGGTGTAACCGGCGATGACTTTGGCCGCCTCCATCACCTGCTCCTGGTAAACCATCACGCCGTAGGTCTCGCGGCAGACGTCCTCGAGCAAGGGGTGGGGAAATTTGACCGAGCTGGGGTCCTTCTTGCCGCGGATGTAGTCGGGAATCCAGTCCATCGGCCCGGGCCGGTAAAGGGCGATGAGGGCGATGATCTCGTCGATGTTCGAAACCTGGAGCTGGCGGCAGAGGTTCTGCATTCCGCCGGACTCCAGCTGGAACACGCCGGTGGTGCGGCCGGAATTGAGCAGGGCGAAGGTCCGGGCGTCGTCGAACGGGACTTTTTCGATGTCGAAGGCGGGATCGGCGGTGCGGCGGATGTTATCGACCGTGTCGGCGATGACGGTGAGGGTCTTGAGGCCGAGAAAATCCATCTTGAGCAGGCCGAGCTTGCCCACCGCGTTCATGTCGTACTGCACGGTGACGTCGCCTTCCTGGAGGGTGAGCGGGACAAACTCGTCGAGCGGCCGGTCGGTAATGATGATGCCGGCGGCGTGCTTGCCGGTGTTGCGCACCATGCCTTCGAGGACCAGCGCCTGGTCGAAGATTTTTTTGGCCACCGGATTCCGGGCGATCTCCTCGCGCAGTTCGGCGGATTTCTTCTGCGCGTCCTCGAGCGAAATGTTGAGCTCGTCCGGAATCATCTTGGCCAGGCGGTCAGCCTCGGCGTAGGGCAGGTCGTGGACGCGGGAGACGTCGCGGATGACCATCTTGGCGCCGAGCGTGCCATAAGTGATGATGTTGGCGACGCAGTCGCGGCCGTATTTTTGCCGGACATAATCGATGACCTCGCCGCGGCGGCGCATGCAGAAATCGATGTCGAAGTCCGGCGGCGAGATGCGCTCGGGATTGAGGAACCGTTCAAAAAGCAGTTTGAAACGGAGCGGATCGAGGTTGGTGATGCCGAGCAGGTAGGCGACGAGGCAGCCCGCGCCGGAGCCGCGGCCGGGGCCGACCGGAATACCGTGGTTTTTGGCCCAGGCGATGAAGTCCCAGACGACGAGGAAATAGTCGACGAAGCCGGTCTTGCCGATGATGCCGAGTTCGTAATCCATCCGCTCAATCAGGGTCTTGGCCAGCGCCGGATCGGGGGATTTTTCCGGCGCGGCGGGATCGACGCCGTAACGCTTTTGCAAGCCTTCAAGGCAAAGTTGGCGGAGGTAGCCGCCGCGGTCGGTCTTTACCTCCGGCGGAAGCGGGTATTTCGGATAGCGTTCGCTGCCCTTGGGAAAGGGAATGGCTAGTTCGCACATTTCGGCGACCAGCTGGGTGTTGGTGACCGACTCCGGCACCTCGGCGAAAATCTGCTCCATCTCGGCGCGCGACTTGAGATAAAACTGCGTGCCGGAAAACC
>DASRHD010000272.1:0-3961 GCA_035650695.1 Opitutaceae bacterium | reverse complement strand
AGGATCCGGTGGCGGTCGATTCCGTCGCCTACGATTTCCTCCGCTCGGAATTCGGCGCCGCCCTGGCCAGCAGCAGGGGCAGCGGCCATGCGGTGAATGCCGACAACTATCTGCACGAGGCCGCCCAGGCGAACAAGCCGCCCTCCGGCACGACCTACAAGCCCGACGGCACGCGGCTGGCCAGCCTCGGCGTGCACGAGCACTGGAATAATGCCACAGCCAAACAATATAGCCGAAACCTGAGTTCCAGCGGCAAGGGCATCGAGCTGGTCGCTATATAATCGATTGCTATAAGCTGAACGCGCCGGCGCCATCCCGCGCCGGCGTTTGTTTTCCGCCGCAGGTTCCTCCCTGCGCCGCGCCGCTGCGGGGCCGGAAAATGGTCGGGGCGGAGAGATTCGAACTCTCGACCTCCTGGTCCCAAACCAGGCGCTCTACCAGGCTAAGCTACACCCCGTTGGCGAAGGCAGCCTCGCGCATTTGCCCCCACTGTCAATGTTCTGTCAACGTTCCGCCCGGCCCGAATGCAATCTCTGCTTGCCATGCCCGGCCGATCCGCTTAGTCGTTTTCCTTAATCTATTTCGCCCTCTCATGGACACCATCTCTCGTGAAAATAACAGTAGCAACTACTTGCCGGTAGCCGGCGTGATTGTCGGCCTTCTGGCCCTGGTGCTTTCCGCCGTCGCACTAGTCAAGGTCTCCGGCGTGGGCAAGACCCTGGCTGCCGACAGCGAAAAAATCGACAAAATCGATGCAATCGAGAGCAATGCGAATTCCGCCGCGGCGGACGCATCGAAGGCGAAGACCGACATCGCGTCGCTCCAACGCTCCACCCAGGACGCTTTCAACCAGGTGGGCACCGATTTGGGCAACATTCACGCTTCGCTGACGAAGCTGGAAGAGGCGGCCAAGCCGGCTCCGAAACCGGCCAAGGGAGCCAAGGGCGGCGCGACCAGCACCGAAGGTTCCGCTCCCGGCACGGTTTCCGCCGATGGCACCTATACCATCAAGTCCGGTGACAGCCTGGCCAAGGTGGCCCGGGCCAACGGCGTCTCGCTCGCCGACATCCAGGCGGCCAATCCCGGCATCGACCCGAAGCATCTCAAGATCGGCCAGAAGATCAACCTTCCGGCCAAGCGATAACCGCCCCATCCTCATTTCCCGCGCCTCCTCGACTCGCGTCAGGGGGCGTTTTTTTTGCCAACGGACCATGAACCCGCCCGACTTCGCGCCGCACCGCTGGGAAAAGCTTGGCGAGGAATCCCTCGCCGCCACGCGCATTTTCAACCTCCGCCGCCAGCGCTACCGCCATCCACGGCGCGGGGACGCGCGCGATTTTGTCGTCATCGACTCGCCCGACTGGGTCAATGTCCTCGCCCTCACGCCGGAAAAAAAGCTCGTGCTGGTCAGCCAATTCCGTTTCGGCATCGATGACTTTTCGCTGGAGATTCCCGGCGGCGTGATCGAGCCCGGCGAAGACCCCCTGGCCGGCGGTTTGCGCGAACTGCGCGAGGAGACCGGTTACGCCGGCCGGAACGCGCGCATCATCGGCCGCGTCCATCCCAACCCCGCCATCCAGAACAACACCTGCCACCTCGTTCTGGTCGAGGAGGCCGTGCCCGTCGCCGCCGCCCAATGGGACTACGACGAGGAGATTGCGGTCAGCACGCTGCCGGTGGACGAAGTTTACGCCCTGGCACAGGCGGGCCGTATCACCCACGCGCTGGTGCTCGACGCCCTGCTGTTTTTCGCCCCCCTCTGGGCTGCCGCCAAAGGCGGCCCGGTCATTTGACTTCACTGCCATCCCCGTTTAGCTGCGATCTTGAGCACCCGCACCATGTCCGCTCCCGCCTTCGCCAACAGCACCGCTGCGCTCGGCCCGGCGGTCAACGGCTTTCTCCCGTCCGCCTTGGAGGAGGAAATCCGGAAGATTTACGAACGCAGTCCGCTCTATGGCCGGCGGTTCCCGCTCCATGCCGAGCCGCTGCAATGGTCGTGTTACCGCGAGATCCCCTCGCTTTCGAAAAAGGAGATCGTCGAGCACGGTCATCAGGCGTTCTTTGCCGACTACCGGGCGGTCGAGCGCGGGCTGCAGTCCAGGCGTTACGAATATGAGAGCACCTCCGGCACCACCACCAGCCCGATGACCGTGATCATGGAGGACGGGTGGTGGAACGAGCAGACCCGCCGCGCCTACGAGGCTCATCCCCTGCTTGCGCCCTTTGCCCGGCGGCCGCACCGCAAGTGCGTGCTCGCCCCCGTCGGCTGCTCGAGCAATCTCTGCCCCTACGAGGACCATCCGTTTCCGCACCGCTATTTTGACGGCACGGTTTACCTCAACCTCACGAGCGATCCGTTCGCCTTTCCGGAAAGCGAATGGGATCGGATCGTGATCGAGCTGCAGGCGGTGCAGCCCGATATCATTGAGGGCGAGCCGGTCTATCTTTCCCTGCTGGCGCGCGCGGCGGCGCGGCGCAAAATCCGCCTCCCCGGCCTGCGCGTCGTCATCCTCACTTATGGCAAGGCGAGCCGGCAGCACAGCCGGCGCATCGCGGAAGTTTTTCCCGTGCCCCAGGTCGATCTCTACGGCTCGACCGAGGCGGGCTATCTTTTCGTCGGCGAAGCCTTCCAGGACGACACCCGGGTGATCGACGCCAATGCGTTCGTCGAGCTGGTGTCCTGGCGGCCGGAGCTGGCCGATGTTTTTCAAATCTATGTGACCACGCGGCACCGCGAGGCCATGCCCTTGCTCCGCTACCACACCGGCGATATCGTCAAACGGCTGCCCACCGGCTACCGGCTGCTCGGCCGGGAGCGCGATCTTTATTTCCGGCCCGACGGCGGCCTTGTTTCCGCCCACGAGATCGACGGCGCCTTTCCGGAAAATTTTTCCTGCTGGCACTGGACACTGGTGCAAAGCGGCGAGAGCCGCTGGGATTTCCATTACGTGGCCGATCACACCGCCCCGCCCCAGATCGAGTCCGCCCTCGCTCCGGTGCTGGGCGACGGAGTGCGGGTCGCCGCCTTCCGCCGCCGGTCGATTGCGCCCGCAGCCAGCGGAAAATTCTCCCTGCTCAAGCCTCTCGCTCGCTGAAAAAAGGGCGGTTTCGCCTATGATGGCGAAAAGGCCAGCTTCTTTTTCGAGTAAGGTTCGCTAATAAGCGCGCGGAGTATTCGGCGTCCCGGCCGATAGCCTTTACTTACCGGAAAGGTTCGCTTTACCTCGCTGGCCGCGAAGGATTTCCCTCTTCGTGCCCCGCCCTGTCTGCAATCGCATGAGTTTTTTCGGTAGATTATTTTGCTCCTCCATCGGCCGGAAATTTTTGATGGCCGCGACCGGCGTCATTTTGATTGGTTTCATCGTCGGCCATCTCAGCGGCAACCTGCAGATTTTTGAGCATCCCGACCACATCAACGGCTATGCCTATTTTCTCCGCCAGCTCGGGCCGCTGCTTTGGGTGGCGCGGATCGTCCTTCTCGCCGCCGTGATCATTCATATCTGGGCCGCCACCGCGCTGGCTCACGACAATCTCCGCGCCCGCGGTCATCCGCCCTACGGGGCCAAGACCTGGATCCAGGCCTCCTTCTCCTCGCGCTACGTGCGTTGGACCGGCTACATCGTGCTTGCTTTCGTCCTCTATCACCTGGCCCATTTCAGTTTCGGCCTGGTCCAGTCGCGCACCTACAAGGACAACCTGCCGCCTTATACCATGGCGGGCGATTATCGCGTGCTCGGATTTTCCGTGGTCAAGGCCGGCACCCGGGTGCCCGACGTGCAAAGCATGGTCATTCTCGGGTTCATGAACCCTCTTGTTTCCCTTTTCTACATTGTGGCGGTCGGCCTGCTTTCTTTTCACCTCCTGCACGGCGCCGACAGCCTTTTTCAAACCTTCGGCTGGCGTAACGACAAATGGTCGGGCGCGCTGCGCAAAGGGGTGACGGCGTTCTGCCTGCTCTATT
>DASRHD010000271.1:0-4793 GCA_035650695.1 Opitutaceae bacterium | reverse complement strand
AAACTGCTGCCACCCGTAGGTGTCTGGACCGTGTCTCAGTTCCAGTGTGGCTGATCATCCTCTCAGACCAGCTACCCGTCTTAGCCTTGGTGAGCCGTTACCTCGCCAACTAGCTGATAGGCCGCGAACTCCTCTCCTAGCGCCAGGCCTTGCGGTCCCCGGCTTTGGTGTGAAATCCATGCGGATTTCAACCGTATGGGGTATTAATTCGCCTTTCGGCGAGCTATTCCCCACTGGGAGGTAGATTGTTCACGTGTTACGCACCCGTTCGCCACTGAACTTCGAATGTATTGCTACACCCGAAGTCCCGTTCGACTTGCATGTCTTAACCACGCCGCCAGCGTTCATTCTGAGCCAGGATCAAACTCTCCGAAAAGAGAGTTCAAAACCTAGTGATTCGTTTGAACTACTGATTGAATCCGGCGAAATGCCGGATTCGCGTACTTGAATGTTGATTGGGGGTCCCAATCAATCGCACAAAGTAAATTTCAAAGAGCGCTTTCCCAAGAGGGAAAGAGTTCCACGACATCGACTCCCGTTGGCTCCGTCAACACTTTTCCCGAACTTTTTTCAGAAAAAATTATGCCGGAGAAACGATCGCTTTCGCGGGCTTCTCTCCCGCCCCACCCACATGTTTTTGGCGCGGAGCATTGAAAGAAGGAAGGGGAAACATGCTAACTCCAAAATTGGATTCAAGCCCTTTTTGAAAATTTTTTGTCGTCTCCCGCTTGGGCCTTTGCCATGAAGCACTTGCACAAGAAGAACCGCCGCAAAAACACCCGGAATTTCGCCCCGACCGAGAACGGTTTTCCCGCGGTTTTTTCACCCTCCCTTTTCGTATTCAAAAAATAACTACATGGAACAAAAATCCCTCCGCCGGTTCCTCTCCGCCCATTTTTCCCCATGATCGAGACGCTTCTGACCGTCCCTCCCCGGCTGGCCGACCACCTCAACCATTCCCGCCACCGCTCCACCTGGCACCGCCGGCTGGCCGCCTGGCCCGGCGCGCCGGTTTTCATTGGAGCTGATCCCGCCGGCAGCAAGCTGGGCTCGGGGGGAGGCACGGTGAACCTGCTCCATCAAGCCTGGCGGGCCTCCGGCCCCCACCATCGCCGGGCCGGCCTGGCCAGCTGGCTCGCCGCGTCTTCCAAGCTGGTCCTTCATTCCGGCGGGGAAAGCCGCCGCCTTCCGGCCTATGCCGCCCTCGGCAAGGCGTTCCTCCCCCTCCCCGCCCTGGAGGGGGTGGCTCCGCGCCGCTTTGACCAGATGCTGGCCGACCTGCAGATCCCCGCCTATGCCCAGACCCTGGAGGAGGCCGGTCCCCATGCCGCGGTCATGGTCACGTCGGGCGACGTCTGGCTCGAGTTCAATCCGCTGCTGATTCCGCCGGTGGCGGCCGACATCACCGGCATTGGAATGCGGGTGGCGCCGGAAATCGCCCGGCATTTCGGCGTTTTTTTCGTGCGCAAAAACCAGGCTCTCCCGGCCCAGGCGCGGCCCATCGCGTTCTTCCTTCAGAAGCCGACCCCGGCCGAAATCCACCGCCATCTTCTGCACTACGATTTTTATGTCGACACCGGCATGTGGCTGCTCAGTTCCGCGGCGGTGCAGTTTCTTTTCCGTCGCTGCGGTTGGGACGAGCGGCGGCGGGATTTTGCCGGCGGGAGGCCTTCCTCCCTCGACCTGTACACCGAAATCGGTTCCTCGCTCGGCACCGAAACCAAGCCGCCGGCGGCCTTGCGCCGCTTCGGCCTCGGTGAATTGACCGCCGCCGTCATTCCCCTCGATGAGGCCCGCTTCCACCATCTGGGATCGAGCCGCCAGCTGTTTGATTCGCTGGAAAAAATTCAAAGAAGTCTCGCCCCGGCCCGGACCTTTTTCATCGCCGCCGACCCGTCCTGCTTCGAGGCCGCACCACGGACGAGCTGTTGGGTGGACAATGCGCGGGCCTCGGTCCGGCTGCGCCTGGCGGGCAACAATCTGCTCACCGGGCTGCCGGCGGCCGCCCGGATCCACGCCCTGCCCGCCGGAGCCTGCCTGGAGGTTGCTCCCGTGGCATCCGACCGGCATGTTTTCCGCCCCTATCACGTCGACGATGTGATGCGCGGGCGCCCCGGCGAAGGCGGCATGATCTGCGGGCGGGACGCCCGGCAATGGCTGGCGGCCCGTGCCCTGCCCGCCACGGACGAGGATGTCTTTCACCTGCCGCTCTACCCGGTCCTGCCAGCGGCGGAAATCAGCCAGGAGCTGGCCGATTGGTTTTTTGCGGAACGGCCGGATCCGGCCTGGAGCGGCCGCTTTGCCCGCTGGCCCCGGCTGTCCGCCGCCGCCATTCCCGACCAGATCAATTTCGACCGGCATTTTGCCGAGCGCCGGGCCAGCCAGATCGCCGCCCTCCAGGCCGGTTTTGCCGCGTATATTGAAAATATGGATACGCGGGTGTTGAGCCAGGACTTGAAGGCGCTGGCCGCCTTTGCCCGGGAAGAGGCGCCCGCCTTCGGCCGGTGGCTGTGGCAGCGCCGGCCGGCCCTGCTCGCGTCGCCGGCGGCGCCGGAGGATCAAAGCCGGCTGCTCATGCTTCTCTCGGAGCTCGGCCCGGCGCAGGCGGGCGAACGCTACCGGCAGGCGGCGTTTGCGCGATTGCAGACGGCGATGGTTTCATCCCAGCAGCTGGCGCGCTCCCGGCCGCTGCTTTCCCTCAAGGAGGATCAGATCGTGTGGGGACGCAGTCCCGTGCGGCTCGATCTGGCGGGCGGCTGGACGGACACCCCGCCCTTCTGCCTGGACCATGGCGGCGCGGTACTGAACGTCGCCGTCCTGCTCAACGGCCAGCCGCCGATCCAGGTTTTCATCCGCCCGCTGAAGGAGTCCCTCTTCCGGCTGCGCTCGATCGACCTGGGCTCGTCGGAAGTTGTCACCAGTTATGCCGCTCTCGCCACCTACCGCGATCCGCGGTCGAGTTTCAGCCTGCCCAAAGCCGCCCTGGCGCTGGCTGGTTTTCATCCGGACTTTTTTTCCGGCCGGCCGCGGGCCAGCCTGCGGGCCCAGCTCGCCGCCTTCGGAGGAGGTTTGGAAATTTCGCTGCTCAGCGCCGTGCCCAAAGGTTCCGGCCTCGGCACTTCCTCGATTCTGGGTGCCACCCTGCTGGCCTCGCTCAACCGCGCCTGCCGCCTCGGCTGGGCGGAGGTCGATCTCTACAACCGGGTACTCGGGGTGGAACAGCTCCTCACCACCGGCGGCGGCTGGCAGGATCAGGCCGGCGCGCTTTTCCGCAGCGTGAAGTTGATCGAGACGCAGCCGGGTCCGGCGCAGGTCCCGGCCGTTCGCTACCTGCCGGATCAGCTCTTCGGCCCGGAATGCGCGAACCGGATCTACCTTCTTTATTACACCGGCGTCACCCGGCTGGCCAAGGGCATCCTCAAGGAAATCGTCCGCGACATGTTTCTTGGCCGGTCGGAAACCCGACGCACGCTCGAAGCCATCCGCGCAAACGCGTGGAGGTTGTACCAAGCGATCGAACGGCACGATCTCGAAGCGGTATCGCTGGCGATCGCGCGCTCCTGGCGGCTCAACCGCCGCCTCGACGCGGGAACAAGCACGCCTGAAATCGAGAAGATCATCACCGCCTGCAGACCCGATCTCGCCGCCTGCAAGCTCCTCGGGGCGGGCGGCGGCGGCTACATGCTGCTCTGCGCGCGCGATGCCGATGCCGGCGCACGGATCCGGTCCCGTCTGGAAAACCGTCCGCCCAACCGCCGGGCCCGCTTCATCGATTTTTCCGTGGCCGATTCCGCCCTGCGGGTGACGGTGAGCTGAGCGGCCGGCTCACTCCACCGGCAGCTTGTCGATGCGCTTCTGGAGGGGCGGATGGGTCGAGAAAATAGCGCGGTTTTTGTTGATGGTGGCCTCGTTTTTGAGGGCGAGAAGCGCCGCCCGCAGACCGCCCGGGGCGTAGCCGGTGAGAACCGCGAGGGCACGGCCGCCCCTGTCCGCCTCGTACTCGGTCTTGGGATCGAAGCCTTTTTCGAAGAGCGTGTTGGTGATCGAGCTGACGGTGTCGTTATACCTGGCCCATTGCTCGCTTTTCATGGCGGCGAGATCGGACACGCCGGAGAGCAGTTCGCCACGCTCGATGATTTTCAGCGCGTGCCGCTGGGTGACGTGGGTGATCTCGTGGCCGAGCACGCCGGCGAGCTCGTAATCGCTGGCGCCGACGAGGTCGTAAAGCCCCTTGGTGATGAAAACATAGCCACCCGGTGCGGAAAAGGCGTTGATCGTATCGGAGTTGAGAATGCCGAACTTGAAGTCGAGCTCCGGCCGGTCGCAGTAGCGGGCGAGCGACCGGCCGATGAGGTTGACCCGCCGGGTGGCATCCGGGTCCTTCCAGATGCCGCCGAAACGGGCGACGATCTCAATCGCGACCGAGCCGCCGATCGAGCATTCCTCCTTGAGGCTGATGCCGGCCGCGCCCTTGACGACCTTGCCGACGTCCTTGACCGCCTTGAGCGGGTCGAAGCCGTTGAGGCTGAACTGCGCGTGGCCGGTGCCGGCGGTGGCGAGTGCGGCGAGGAAAAAATACAGGTACCGGCGGGGCCTCATGGCTGATATTCGCCGAGTTTCTTTGCCTGGAGATATTCGGTGACCTGGGCATTGGTCACCTGGGCGCTTTGCTGCTCGACCCATTCGACGTCGGCCTTGGCCTCGCCGAGTCCCTTCTTCTCACCGTAGTTTTTCGCGACTTCATCGAGCGGTCGGGCGGCGACACTGGCGGTGGTGTCAGAGGCGGCGGAGGG